>JAEVZT010000108.1 GCA_023392115.1 Chloroflexota bacterium | reverse complement strand
CGCCAGAGCCTTCCAGATGCAGGCGATCGACACGATTCACCCCGCGCTGGATGATCTCGACGGCTTGGCGGCGGAAACCCGACGCGCGATCGGGATGGGCTACACCGGCAAGCTGGCGATCCACCCGCGCCAGATAGCCGTGATTCAGGGCGCCTTCACGCCGTCCGATGACGAAATCCGCGCGGCGCAGCGGTTGATCGAGGCGCACACCGCGCAGCAAATTGCAGGTAGAGGCGTCTTCGAGCTTGATGGTAAAATGGTCGACATGCCGATGGTGCGTGCCGCGCAAGCCGTGATCGCCCGCGCCCGCGCCGCCGGAAAAGTGGAATAATGTCGCCACACCCTCAAAGGGTCTGGCTGTTACAAGAAAGCCCGGTGAACCGGGCTGAACAGCCTGCTTGAGCAGGCTTACAGTCTCTTTTCTGGCAGCCGGTGGCTTGAGCCTCCGGCGGAACACCGCGACCATTATCCCCCTTTTAGCACTTCCATAAGAAGTTTGCTAGAAATCTTGACGCCTTGCTTCCTCTTTGCTATTATTCTGGCTGGTTTTTAGCACTTACATCGTGAGAGTGCTAATCGTTCTTCAACGATCACAACGCTGAGAAGCGGCTTGAACAAAAGATCAGAAGGAGAAACATCTATGGCAATCAATATCCGTCCGCTTGGGGATCGCGTCATCGTCGAACCTCAGGAACAAGAAGAAACCATTGCTGGTGGGATGCTCGTGCTGCCCGAAACCGCCAAGGAAAAACCGCAGCAGGGTATCGTCCTCGCCGCAGGTGCGGGTCGCCGCGACGACGATGGCGATCGCATTGAGATGGACGTGAAGGCTGGTGACCGTGTTCTGTTCGCCAAGTATGCCGGCACCGAGATCAAGCTTGATGGCAAGAAACTGCTGATCATGAAGGAGAGCGACATCCTCGGCATCGTCGAGTAGTGTCGTTCTTTGCTGCGTTTACCGAACGATTAGACACAGTACCAGAAAACTAGGAGAGATAATCTATGGCTGCCAAGCAGTTGATGTTCCGTGATGAAGCCCGTCGTGGTTTGCAGCGCGGCGTGGATAAGGTCGCCGAAGCCGTCGCGACGACGCTCGGTCCCAAGGGGCGCAATGTGGCGCTCGACAAGAAGTTCGGCGCGCCGACCGTCACCCACGACGGCGTGACTGTCGCCAAGGAAATCGAACTCGAAGACCCGTATGAAAACATGGGCGCGCAGCTTCTGAAGGAAGCCGCGACCAAGACCAACGACATTGCCGGTGACGGCACGACGACCGCGACCGTCCTCGCTCAGGCGATCGTCAACGAAGGTCTGAAGAACGTTGCCGCCGGCGCGAACCCGATGCTGCTCAAGCGCGGCATCATGGCGGCGGCGGAAGCGGTTGCCAAGAACATCAAGTCGCAGGCGCACCCGATCAGCACCAAGGAAGAAATTGCCAATGTCGCCAGCGTCTCGGCGCAGGACACCGAAATCGGCAACCTGATCGCGGAAGTCATGGACAAGGTCGGCAAGGACGGCGTCGTGACGGTCGAGGAGTCGCGCGGTCTGGAATTCGAAACTGAATACGTCGAAGGTATGCAGTTCGACCGCGGCTACATCAGCGCCTACTTCATCACCAACTCCGAGTCGATGGAAGCGGTCGTTGAAGAACCCTACATCCTGATCTACGACAAGAAGATCAGCGCGGCGCAGGACATTGTCCCGCTGCTCGAAAAAATGGTGCAGATCGGCAAGCGTGACATCGTCATCATCGCCGAAGATGTGGACGGCGAAGCGCTGGCGACGCTGGTTCTGAACAAGCTGCGCGGCATGCTCAACGTGCTGGCGATCAAGGCGCCCGGCTTTGGCGATCGCCGTAAGGCGATGCTCGGCGACATTGCCATCCTGACGGGCGGCACGGTCATCAGCGAGGAAACCGGTCGCAAATTGGAAACCGTCACGCTGCAAGACCTCGGTCGCGCCGCCAAGGTGCAGGCGACCAAGGACGAAACCGTGATCGTCGACGGTGCCGGCGAAGAAGCGCGCATCAAGGGGCGCATCGAGGAAATCCGCCGCGAAATCGAGCTGAGCTCGAGCGCCTACGACCGCGAGAAGCTGCAGGAACGTCTGGCGAAGCTGTCGGGCGGCGTCGCGGTCATCCGCGTCGGCGCGGCGCCCGAAACCGAACTGAAGGAAAAGAAGCACCGCGTTGAGGACGCGCTGAGCGCGACCCGCGCCGCGGTTGAAGAAGGCATCGTCCCCGGCGGTGGTGTGGCGCTTGTCAACGCCGTCGCGTCGCTCGACGACGTGCGCTTCGAAACTGAAGATGAGAACACCGGCGTGCAGATCGTCCGCCGCGCGCTCGAAGTCCCGATGAAGAAGATCGCCGGCAACGCGGGTATCGATGGCGCTGTCGTCATTCAGGAAGTTCGCCGCCAGCAGAAGGCGCAGAACAGCGCGAACATCGGCTACAACGTCATGTCGGGCGAGTACGGCGACATGATCGCCGCCGGCATCCCTGACCCGGCGAAGGTGACGCGCGGCGCGGTTGAAAACGCGGCGTCGATCGCCTCGATGATCCTGACGACCGAAGTCCTGATCACGGACGTGCCGCAGAAGGAAGCACCGGCTGCCCCGCCGATGCCCGAGTACTAATCGGTACGTGGCTTAAAACGCGAAGGGCGATCCCGCATGGGGTCGCCCTTTTTGATTCTTCAGCGTCGCAAATTATGGTATTATATACAGTACCATGATCAATGTTGTCATCGATACCAACGTCTTTGTATCCGCGCTGATGTCCACCGAAGGCGCATCTTTTCGAGTGCTCTCACTAATTGACAGCGGCAAGTTTCAAGTCAATGTATCCATTCCTTTAGTAGTTGAGTATGAAAGTGCGGCAAAACGATTTCTTGGGACTAAAATTCAGTTGAGTGAGAAGGCTGTCGACGACCTCATTGACTACTTCTGTTCAGTCGCGCAGCGCCACAACATTCATTTTCTGTGGCGACCAATACTCAATGATCCGCGTGATGAATTGGTGCTTGAACTCGCAGTGAGCGCAGAATGTCAGTTCATCGTTACACACAATATCAGCGACTTTCAAGGAAGTGAGCAGTTTGGTGTTTCGGCTATCACGCCGAAGGAATTTCTAGCACGAATTGGAGGTTTGCCGTGAGCGCGATTAATCTACGATTACCCGAGTCTCTGCATCAAGCGGTGCGAGAAATGGCAGAACGAGATCAGATATCGATCAACATGTTCATCACGCTGGCGGTGGCTGAAAAACTCGCGTCATTACGAACTGCCGACTACTTGGAAGAACGCGCGAAGCGCGGCAGTCGAGAGAAATTCGAAGCTGCACTTGCTCAAGTTCCGCACGTTGAGCCTGAAGAACACGATCGACTTGATTAACAGCTGCGGTTGTTCAACGATCGTGGACAAGCATGAAACGCCAAAGGCGATCCCGCATGGGGTCGCCCTTTTTGATTCCATCACCGAACCAGCACGGAGAACGCGGAGAAAATGATATGATAGAGGGTGAGAGTGGAGAGGTATAAGGCAATGGTTGTGAACGTGGCTGAAACTGTCGCAGTCCCGCTGCGCGTGGAGAACGACATCATCTATATGGCGAATACCCGCATTCCGATTGACACAGTGATTGCGCGGTGGCAGCAAGGGTATAGTCCCGAACAGATTCATGAAGGTTTTCCCACACTGCGGACTGCCGATATCTATGCTGCAATCAGCTACTATCTGGAGCATAGACTCGAGCTTGACAGTTACTTGCGGGCACGCGAGGAACAAGCCGATAGACAGCGTGAAGAAGACGAACAGCGGAATCCAACAGACGGTTTGCGTGACAAACTTATGAAACGTCTGGAGGAAAAAAGGCACCGGTCAGAATGATCGATTTCCTCGCCGATGAAAACTTCGATAACACTATCTTGCGCGGGGTGCAGCGAAAACTACCAGAGTTCTCTTTTGTACGCTTACAAGATACAGTCATGTATCAAGCAGCCGATCCATTGGTTTTGGAATGGGCAGCAGAACACGGGTGCATACTGCTCACCCATGACACTCAAACTATGATCGGCTTTGCTTATGACCGCATTAATGCAGGGCTGCCGATGCCCGGCGTCATTCGAGTTCCCAAAGACCTGTCGATTGGCGCGGCAGTTGACGACCTTCTACTAATCGCGGGCGCGAGCGATCCTGTTGATTGGGAAAACAAAGTCACACATTTACCTCTGCGCTGAAACCTGAAAGAGATACCTAATGCAACAGCTCGTTACTTGCCTGACATGAAACAGGGCGCGGTGCGCCGCGCCCCTACGACAGGCATTTGGAAAAACCTGCCGCCCTAGCCCTCTGCCACCGGCTTCGACTGTTCGAGCAGCAGCAGCTCCGACCGGCGGCGCAGGTAGCTGCGCGGCGTCGGCGGCGAGTTTTTGGCGTAATGTCGGATGATGTTTTCAAGGTAGTCGCGGGCAGGGGTGTAGGTGATGCCGAGTTCGGTCTTGCTCAGGCTGTTGTCGAGTTCCGACATCCAGCGCTCACTGAAGGGGGAGCATTCGGGCAGGAAGCCGTTGGCTTCGAGCAGGTCGCGCTTGACGCGGACGACGCGCGCCTCGACGCCCATAATCTCGCCGACGAGGGTGAGGAAGGCTTCGAGCGAGAACGTTTCATCCTGCGCTAGGTTGTAACCCCGCCCCTTACCCGCTCCCGTATCGATCAGGCGGACGATGGCGTTGGTTACATCACCGCCGTAGACGTGGCGCAGCGCATAATTCGGGGTCGACGGCGCGAGGATCGGTCCACCGTCGCGCAGGCGGATGATGTAATTGTAGAGCCGGTGGAAATGATCGCGCTCGCTGTTGACCATCGGCAGCCGGAGCGCCGTATAGGGGAAACCATCTTTTTCCGACGCAGCGCGCAGCGTGTCTTCGACATGGCGCTTGTCCATGCCGTACATCCATTCTTCGTAGCCGTAGGTGTTCGGCTTCGGCGACGGCATCAGCCGCCCGTCGTAATCGGACTCCTTGAACGGACGTGCCGCACCTTCGCGGACGAGATACACCTGTCCCGAACTGAGGGCGATGTAATGTCCTACTCGACCGGACAGCAGCGCGACGATGTCTTCCGCTTCGCCCTGCTTGTACAGCGCGTTGTCGATCACCACGTCAAATGAACGCCCTTCGATCGCGCGGGCGAGTTCCGCCCGGTTGGAACGGTTGCCGCGCAGCCGTTCGACCGCCGCCGGCAGTTCATCGCGCGTCTTGCCGCGATTGAACACCGCCACACGATGCCCAAGATCAACGAGGCGATGGACGAGGAAGTGTCCAAGGTTGCGTGTGCCGCCGATTACCAAAATATTCATATTGTCTTTGAGCGCGTCACCCGGTCGCGCTTCTCCTTTCAGCTCGTATGTCCGAACCCGCCGGTCGTTTGCATCCTACACATCGTTCAGGCTTCTATCCTACCACAATGCCGGTGATTGATAAGTGGTTGCATCGCCCATATACAGCCTATCTGTTTTCTGTTATTGTGTTTAAAAATTACATTATTGACGTGAGGTGACACGTAAACCTATGCACTTGGAAACCGACCGTTTGATGCTGCGCCCGCTGGAATTAGAAGACGCGCCGGTGATTCAGGAGTTGGTCAGCGCGCGTGCGATTGCCGAAACGACGTTGAACATTCCCCATCCGTATCCCGCAGGCGCGGCAGAAACCTTTATTCGCCAGTCGAACGAACGCCG
>JAEVZT010000100.1 GCA_023392115.1 Chloroflexota bacterium | reverse complement strand
CCTGAAGCGGGTTCGATGTGTATTCCATTACGCTTGCCTCTTTGCACGTCTTGTCTGCGCCCGCGCCAGCGCGATCACTGTAAAGATGCCGAGCGCGATCCACGCCGCAAGGCTAATTAATGCGCCGGCGCGGTAGGTCAGGGGATTATACACCAGCCGGACGAGCGACTCGCCGTCCGGGACGACGACCGCCGACAGCGCCCCATACGCGCGGCGGATCGGCACCGGCTCGCCGTCGATCGTCGCTTCCCAGCCGGGGTAGTCGGGCAGGGCGATCGACAGGATCGCCGGCTGCGGCGCGTCGGCGGCGATCTCGATCAACTCCGGCTCGAAGCGCGTGACCTGAGCGGGGATCGGGGCTGAATCCGAACGCGCAAGCCCGACATCCCCCTCGATGATCGCCGTGTGGCGCGGGTTGATGCCGGGATCGGCAAGTAAGCCGTATGCCCCCGCATCGTCGGCGACCGTCACGGCGTCGAACTGGAGCAGGGCGAACGGTCGCGGATCGGTTAGGCGGTGCAGGTTGACCGATCCGAAGAAGTCGCTGCCCGTGCCGACAATCTGCGTCGGAATCGTCAGTTCCTGCCAGTCGCTGAAGACATAGCGCACGGCAAACAGTTCCCATGCCCGTTCGTCCGGCGTGTCGCCTTCGATGATCTGATAAGCGCCCGCCAGCCACAGTGGGCTGATGCCGCGAATATCCTGCACGCCGTACAGGCTGCCGTAGTTGGCGGTCAGCCCGCGGAAACCGTCGACGCGGAACGGCTGATCGCCGTCCGCCAGCACCTGCGCGACCAGCGGCGGCGGCTCGATGGCGATCTGCTGGTCGGGCGGGATCGGGTCGTAGACGGCGTCGGCGTCCATGTTGATCGTGAATAGCTCGAAGACCAGCAGCCCGCTGGCGATCAACACCAGCGCGTGACCGCCAGTCGTGCCGAGCGCGCGCGGCAGGATCAGCCACAACGCGCCGATCATGACCGTCGACAGGACGAAGACGCCGATCACCGGCGCGTACTCGTCTCGCATGCCAAGCCACGCGACGACCATCAGCGCGGCGATGAGCAGGGCGGCGCGGAAGGCGTTCGCGAGCATCGAACGCAGGCGCGGCGCGAGCGAGCGATCGACGGGATCGGCTGCTATCAGGCGGGCTGCACCCATCCCGGCGAGGATCGCCAGACTGTTGACGACGAGAAAGGCGGCGCGTTCCTGCCCGCGAAAGAAGCGCAAGCCCGGCAGGATGTTGTACAGCGCCGGGTAAACGACACTGTTGCCGCCGAAACTCCACAGCAGGGCGATCAGCGCGACGACGCCCCAGAAGACCGCGCCGGGGACGCGCCGCCAGAGGGCGATCAGCGCCAGCGCCAAGCCGGTCACGCCGACGTACAGCGGCGAAAACACGCTGACGACGTTCGGGTAGATGAACTGGATCACATCTTGCAGCGGGAAGCCGTTGCTCTTGGCGTCGTAGCCGAATCCGGCGCGCGTCGTCTGCGTCAGGTACTCAAAACCGGGTAAGAGCTGCACGGCAGCCAGCCCGAACGAGAGCGCGCCGAACAGGGCAGTTCCCGCGACAAATACCGTCCATTTCCAGCGGCGCGCGTAGACCTGCCAGCCGAAATCGGCGACGAGCAGATAGGTCATGAAGAAGCTCGTCTGCGGGTGACCCGCCAGCCAAGACAAACCGAGCGCCGCGCCGGTCAGCACCAGCCAGCGCCACCGGAGGCGCTCGCCGCGGGTCGCCTCGAAGACGCCGAGCAGCGCGAGCGGCAGCCAAACCGCCGCTTCAAGCAGCGCAAGCTGGAGCGGCGGGTAGCCGGACAGGAATCCGCTGTAACCGGCGACGATCGCGGCGGCGAAACCGCCCAAAACGCTGCCGGTCAAGCGGCGGACGAACAGGTACATCGCCAGCGTGACGAACAGCACATGAACCGTCATCTCGAGTTCGAGCGCGTGATACGACCAGCCGCCCACCATCCGCGCCAGCGCGATCGTCACGAGGCGCGGCGGATAGAAGACAGCCGCCTGCGTATCGGCGATGAACGGCAGCCCCCCGTTGTTGTACGGATTCCAGAGCGGGACTTCACCGTCGGCAAAGCGCGCGTACTGGTAACCTGCGAACGTCACGAACTGCCCGGAGAAGTCGCCGCCGGTCAGCGACGCTTGATCCTCGCGGATCGGCGTGAACAATCGCCAGAAAAACAGCAGCCAGAGAAGGACGAGTATTAACGTCGCCAGTAGGTCGGGAGAGACGCGAAGTACTGAGTACTGAGTACTGAGTGCTGAGGAAAGAGAGGAACGGTTGCGTTTCAAGGTCATGGCGCGTCACTCCTCTCGCGGCAGGATGCGGACGCGGCTGAGGTAAGCATAGTCATTTGCCATGCCGCCGTCGGCGGTGACGACGCGCAGGCGCGGGAACGTCCCATCGCCGGGGTTGAGGTACAAGCCGACTTCGACCTCATAGATGCCCGGCGGTGTGTCGGGATCGACCGTCAGGCTGTGCGTGTCCTCAATGATTTCGCCGACTTCCCACGATGACGTTGACGCGCCCCAGTTGGCGGGCATCGCGTCCGATCCGGCGTAGAGCGTCAGCGTCGGCGGATCGATGATATGGGCGAAGACGATGTAATCCTCGTCGATGTCGCGCAGCCCGCGCCAGTAGAGCGTGAGTTCAATCATTTCGCCAGCCGCCGGGCTGAGTTCGGACAACTCATAGCCGACCAACTCGATCTGGTGGGCGAAGTTAATGCTGATCGGGTTTGGCACGTCGAGATCGCTCTCGCGCGGCACGAGTTCAACCGTGCCAATGGTGACCGTTTCTTCCATGCGAAAGCCGCGCAGACGCTCGCCAGTGGGCAGATGATACCAGCCGACGACCACGTCGAGCGTCATCGGCGCGTAAGCTGCGGGAGGAACCCAGACAGCGATCTGATCCGCCCACGCGCGCCCTTCGCCTAGATCGGAAGTCGCCAGCGCGCCGTTGCCGGGATAGATGTCGCGCTGACCGAGGATTACCCCGTCCGGCGTGACCAGATGGACAAATAAGCTCCAGTCGTCGATCAGCGGGTTGATGATCCGCCAATCGAGTTCGACAAAGACATAACCCTCAGGCTGCACCTGTTCGGTGAGCAGTCGGCTGCCCCTAAGCGAGACGATTCCACCATCGGGCTCAATGAAGATCGGGTATGTGTCTGTGTCCGCCGCGATGGTGTGGATCGGGATCGCATAGGCGGGCGCGATCCAGACGAACGGCGCGATGATGGCGATGGTGGCGAAATAGGCGACGGCAGCACCGATGCTGACCGCGCGGAGTCGCTTCGGCAGCCACCATGTCAAGCCGAGCGCCAGCCAGACGCAGATCGACGACAGCGCGCCGAAGATCAGCCGCCCCTGCGAAGCGGGCGTTTCTGCCGTCCAACGCAGGTACGAGACGAACGTCACGGCGATCCAGATCAGCGTGATGGCAGCGGGCAGCTTGTCCGCGAGCGATTCCTCTCGACGGGTGGCGTGGACGATCAGGTAGGCGAGGGCGCTCAACGCGCCGATCAGGGCGATCAGGTTGAAAACCAAATGGACGTTCAGCGGCATGGGCACGTTCATACCGCCGAAGAAGCCCCAGAACCCCTGCAAGAACGAGTTGCGTTCCGCCCACAACTGCGCCGCGTTCGCCGGAATTGCCCGCCGCCCGACGATATCCAAGAAGACGTTCAAGCCGGTTGGGTCGCCGTAAAGCTGGAAGTTGCGCAAATACCACCATCCGGCAATGCCGATCGTCAAGCCGCCGGAGATGACGCCGCCGATGATCAGCGGGCGCGGCGTGCGGCAGCGCAGGCTGACGATCGCGTAGGCGAGGGCGACGAGCGGGATCAGAAAGCCGATGTTGAGCTTCGCCAGCAGTCCCGCGCCGGCGACGACGCCGATCAGGACGTAGGTGCGGTAGGTCGGTTCGCGCCGCGACTGCAGAACGACGACGATCAGCAGCGTGAGCAGGTTGCCGAGCAGATTCGACAGGTTGTCGTTGTTGACCGATCCGCTGATGAACAGGAACATCGGCAGGAAGACGTTGAGCGCCGTCGCGCCGAGGATCACCGCCGGGCGGTCGGGGAACAAGCGCCTCGCAAGGAGTGACGTGACGATCACCGTGCCGAGTCCGAGCGCGACCGAGAAGAAGCGGGCGACGTGGACGGCGCTCGCCGTCCCGCGCCACGGGAAGGCTTCGAGATCGGGGCGGTGGACGATCATGTTGGCGTTGCCGTCCGGGCGAATGATACCGATGTCAGCATGCGGATTCTGCCGCCGCAGCATGTCCATATCCGACGTATCGATCCCCGACGTCAGGACGGCGGCGATCAGGTAGTAGAGCGGCGGTTGGCTGCCTTCCTGCCGCCATGCTGTTTCTTCGGCGGCGGATTGCACGGGCAGGCTCAGCCCATTATCCGCCAGATACTTGACCATCGGGTAATGCCACAGCTCGTCCGATACCTCGAAGATCGGGGTGATGATGCTGTACAGGCTGGCGAGGACGACGTAGGCGGCGAAGATGGCGTATAAGAGCCGCCGCTGTAAGGCTTTGTTCACGCGTTTGCTCCGGTGACGCGTGCGAAGAAATCGATCGTTTCGCGCGCGATGTGAGTCCAGTCAAAGTGACGCGCCAGTTCCGCCGCGCCGCGGCGCAGACGGTCGCGCAGATCAGGCGACTCGTGCAGGCGGCGCAGGGCATTCGTCAGGGCAGGAACGCTATTTGGTGCGACGAGCAGCAGGTTGTCGCCATCTTTGAACGTCGGGATGCTGACCTGTGGCGTCGTCGTGACGGTCGGGCAGCCATAGCGGATTGCCGCCATCAGGCTGCCGCGCCGGTACGACGCGCCGTCGAGGAACGGCAAGGCGACGGCGTCCGCCGCCGATAAATACGCGCCGACCGCCTCGTCGTCGATGTAGCCGGTTCGCTGGATGTAGGCATCGAGGTCAAGCCGCGCGATCAAGGCGTCAATCGTCGCGGTGTAAGCGGCGTTCGTCGGGTCGCTGCTGCCCGTGCTGCCGATGATCAGCAGGCGCGCGGAGATGCCTTCGGCGCGCAGCGACGCCAGACTGTGAAGCAGCGGCTCAAATCCCTTGCTGCTGTTGATCAACCCAAAATAGACGATCAGGAAGTCGTTCGGCTGTGCGCCCGCGCGTTCGCGCCACGTTTCAGGCGTGTAGTCGGCGGGCAGGGCGGGAAGGATGTTGCTGCCAATCGGGATCATCGCTGCGCACGGCAAGTCGCGCAGGCGGGCGGCGTCCTCGTGGTTGGTGCTGATCGCGCCGTTCGACGCGCGTGCAAGGTGCATGACAACCCAGTCGCGCAGGCGACCGGCTTTCGGGAATAGGTACGGGTAGCGCAGGTCGTGAAACGTGGTCACGACGGGAATTGAGCGCAGGACATCGGGCAGGAAATGGATGAACGGCGACATATCGTAGGCAGCCGTCTGGTACTGGAGATTAACCACGTCGAGCCGGTTGACGTGTGCCCAGCGGCGGATTGTGAGCAGGCTGGCGGCGTTCCAGCGGTCAATCATCGCCGTCAAGCGAACGGCGGGATCAGCGCTCGTCGTGCCGGCGCGGCTGAGGACGAACACGTCATGCCCCTGCGCGGCAATTTCGCCCGCGAGGATACGGCTGTATGCGCCGACGCCGCCCTGAAGCGGCGGGTATTCCCCGGTGATCATGCCAATGCGCATCACGTCACCCGCAAGCCGGAACGCAGCACCTGCCAGTAAGCGCGGATGCGATCGCGCCGCAGCGGGCGCTTGTGTCCGAGCGCGAACTTGACCGATTCGAGTACAAACTGGATCAGGTAATTGAGCAGCAGGAAGCAGCGCAAGACCTGAGCTGTCAGCCAGCCGTGATATTTGTGGAAATAGCGCAGTTTGCTCTGCTGGAAGTGCATGTGGCTGCGCGCGGCGACCTGTTCGGTGCTCTTTCCGCCGTGATGGATGATGTGCGCGTCGCCGAGAAAGACGACGCGCCAGCCCGCGTCTTTAGCGCGCCTGCACCAGTCGAGTTCTTCCGAATACATAATGTAGCCTTCATCGAGCCCGCCGATCGCCTCGTAGACCTCGCGCCGCGCCATCAGCGCCGAACCCTGCACCCAATCGACATCCAGCGTCTCGTCGGCGGCTGTGCCGTTGGCGATGTAGTAGTAGTCGAGCAGCCCTTTCGGCGCGTAAGTCTGAAGCCACGTGCTCTCGAACAATGCGATAGGCAGTGTTGGAAAACGCCGCCGCGTCGACTGCGTGCGCTTGCCGTCGCTCTCATAGGTGTGCGGTCCGACGATGCCGACGTCGGGATGCGCGTCCATGTAGCGCACCATGCACGGCAGCGCGTCGCCGAGGATCAGCGTGTCGGGGTTGAGCAGCAGCAGGTGGCGTCCCTGCGCGACGCCCAAGCCAATGTTGTTGCCGCGCGTGAAACCGACATTTTCCTTCTGCGCGAGCAGAGTCACTTGTGGAAAGCGCCGCTTGAGCATCGCTACCGTGTGATCGCTGCTGGCGGAGTCGACCACCAGAATCTCAAGCCGCAGATCGCCGCGTCCCGCGAGGATCGAGTCGATGCACTTCTCCAGCAAGTCGGCGACGTTCCAGCTCACGATGATGATCGATAGATCGACCAAGTTGGGTCTCCTCGCGCAAATCGACAGCATTTTACCAAAGATTTACAGTTTGATGCCGCTTTCGACACATTTACGGGCGACGCTAGAGATGATTGATCGAACAAACACGGAAGAAAGGCGCAGCAATGAAGACTCTCAAGCGTTTAGGCGTCATGGTTCTGCTGGTTGGTGTGCTGATCGTCGGCGTGGCTGCCGTCAGCGCCCAGCCCGGCTCCGGCAATCCGGGCGGTCGCGGACGCGGTAACGGCGGCAGCCAGCGTTTCGGCGGGGTGGCTGAATGCGTTCAGGAAGACGGCTGGCGCGCGTGTGTCGCCGGTCGACCCGCGCTTCGCGTTCGCGTCGGGGTGCTGCGTCTGGCGGCAGAGCAAACCGGGCTGACGACGCGCGAGATTGCGCGCCAGATTAACGGCGGCGCGACGCTCAGCACAGTGCTCGCGGACAACGGCTTCGATGTTGACGCTTTCGCTGCCGAAGCGACCGAGCGTGCCGAAGCGCGCCTGAACCTGCTGGTCGCTAACGACCGGATCACGCAGGAAGTCGCCGACGACTTGCTGGCGCAGTTTGTGGAACGTCTTGACGAGGCGCTCGCGCTGACGCCGGCAGTGTAAGGGGAAAATACCCCTCTCCCCGAATTCAAGGG
>JAEVZT010000077.1 GCA_023392115.1 Chloroflexota bacterium | reverse complement strand
TTCGTACAGCGCGCGGTGCTTGACCGCCTCGCCGACCATCGCCACACCGGCATTGAGGATGATCAAGCCGAGCGTGCCGAGGATGATCCACTGGATCGCCGGTTTGCCGCGCGCCTTGAGGACAATCGCCTGACCGACGACAGAAACCCCCGCGCCGATCAGCAGCATGCCGCGCGGCGCGTTCGTGCTCCATTCCTGATAATGTTGATCCATCATCGCGTTTTACCTTCGGTAAAAGTTCACTGTAAACTTCGGCGCGCAGCGCCGACCACCCCCGCCGACGCCCCCGTCAGCAGGTGATCGACGGCGCGCTCGGCGACGCCCGCGCCGAATGCCAGCCCGTGCCCGGTGAAGCCGACGGCAAAACCGACGCGCGGCGCGTCCGGCAGCGTCCCGACGAGCGGCAGCCCGTCGACGCTGAAGCCCATGATCCCCGCCCAGCGGCGCTCGACGGGCGCGTCGACGTCGGGGAAGTGCTCGCGCAGGTAGGCGTCGAGGGTGCGCTGCACCGGATCGGTGATCCGGTCGTCGGTCGTGTCGCCTTCGAGCGCCTTGTGCAGCTTGCGCCCACCGCCGATCAACAGCCGGCTATCGAATGTCGAACGGTAGTACATGTAGCCGTAATCGCTGTAGCCGCAGGTATTGATCACCGGCGCGTCGAGCGGCGCAGTCACGAGGCACTGCCCGCGTGTTGGAATCACCTTGCCGACGAAATACGGGTGAATGTACGGCGAATAGGCGTTGGTGCAGATCATGACATGACGCGCCTGAAAGATGAACTGGCGCGTGTGGACGATGACACAGTCCGCGTCTGCCTGCTCAATGCGGTAGACCTCGTTGTTGGCAACCAGTTCCGCGCCGCTGGCGTTGAAGACCGCCCACACCAGCTCATACGACTGCACCGCCGCGTCCCACGGCTGCTCGATCGCCGCGTAATAGCCGCGCCCGAGCGGATCATTTGCGTGGTAAATCGCGTCGATGCCGTCGGCGTTGAGCGCCCGCGCCGCCGCTTCCAACTCGCGCGCTTCTTCGGGACTTTCCGCCAGCAGCATCGAGCCGCATTCGTTGAGCCGCACGCTGCCGGAGCAGGCGAACTGACGCCAGTAGGCATGCGTCCGCTCGGACAGCGCCCATAACTCGCGCGTCGCGTCGTGCCCCCAGCGCTCGATCGCCCGGTGGTAGTAGGTATCGGGTCCCGTGATCATGAAACCGGCGTTGCGGCTGCTCGCGCCGAGCGCCACGTCGCGCATTTCGGTGATCACCACCTGACGCCCCGCTTGCGCCGCGAAATACGCCGCCGCGCAGCCGACAATCCCCGCGCCAATGACGAGGAAATCCACCTCGCGGATCGGCTGTGTTCCTTCCGCCTGCCAGATAGATACGGTCATGTGTGCAGCCTCGATTCGCCTGATCGCCGCGATTCTACCGTTCTAGAGCGCGGAATCAAAAGAGGCGCGTCGGCTTGACGCGCCTCTGCATCTGCGGCTCAGGCTTTACGCCTTGACGACGAACGTTCCCGCCAGTTTGTCGTGCCAGCCCTGATTCTCGCTGTCGAACAGCGCCCACAGCCAGCCGATGCCGAAGACGAACGTGTTGATGTAGTAACCGATGTAGCGCACGATCACGTCGGCGGCTTGCAGCGGCTCACCCGTCACCTTGATCACGCGGATGCCCATGATGCGCTTGCCGGGAGTCTGCCCCTGCTGCTGCGTCAGGAAATACCACTGGTAGATCACGCCGATGAGGAAA
This sequence comes from Chloroflexota bacterium, assembly GCA_023392115.1. Classification (GTDB taxonomy): domain Bacteria; phylum Chloroflexota; class Anaerolineae; order Aggregatilineales; family Phototrophicaceae; genus Flexifilum. The sequence goes on along the minus strand of JAEVZT010000077.1, from coordinate 2,877 downwards.
CTGGCGACTCCGCCCGGCTCGCGCCAGCCGCCAATCAGCAGCGACGTGATCAAGCCGAGGATGAAGCCGTCGATGATGAGTGCGACCAAGCGCGTGCCCGTGTCTGCCAGATCGTAGCTCGCGCCGATTTTTCGTTTTTCGTAAGCGGTCATCGTAACCCCCTGAATGCGTTCATGTCTGTATATACGCCATTCAGGGACGAAAGTTGCGCTAATCGCCTGCCGGGTTGGGCTGCTCGCGCTGTTCGCGCACCAGTTGAAGCATCTCGTCGACGCGGCTGAACTTCAAACGCGGGCGGTTGATCGCCTGACCGCGCTCCAGTTCCGCCTGATCGAGCTTGAGCCAGTCGGCGAACGTGACGTAATCGACGCCGCGCTCGCGCAGCAGCGCCTCAACCGCCTCGCGCGACGGCTGCGACGGGTTCAGCGTCTTACCGGCGGCGGCGTCCTCGGACATCAGGTTGACGGTTTCCTGCGCGTCGGGCTTGTTTGTACCAATGATCCCCGACGGACCGCGCTTGATCCAGCCGACGTTGTACTCGCCGGTGACAGTTGTCTTGCGCGCCGGATCGAGCACGCGTCCCTGCGCGTTCGGAATCACGCCAGCCTGCTCGTCGAACGGCACGCCGGGCAGCGCGACGCCCATGTAACCGATCGAGCGGAACACCAGCCCAACCGGCAGCGTGACCTTCTCGTTCGTCGGGCGCGGGCGCAGCGAGCCGTCGTCGGCGCGGTAGAGTTCGTTCTTCACAAGCTCAATCGCCTCGACGCGCTCCTCGCCGATCAGCGCGACGGGCGACATCAGGAACAGCATATGAATCCGGCGCGGCTTGCCTTCCAGCGGCTGCGAGACATAACGTAACAGCGTCTGCGCGTTACGCTCGGCGTTGCGGTCGTCACCCTTGAGGATCGCTTCCTGACTGAGCGCATCCAGTTCGGCGTCTTCCGGGCGGACGATCACGTCCGCTTCTTGCAGTTCGCCAAGCTCCTTCAATTCGGGATTCGTGAACGACGCCTGAGCCGGTCCGCGCCGCCCGATGACGTAGATGTCGCGCACGCTGCTGTGGCGCAGGGCTTCAAGCGCGTAGTCGGCGATGTCGGTCTTTTCGAGTTCTTCGGCGCTGCTTGCGAGGATGCGCGCCACGTCCATGGCGACGTTGCCGTTGCCGATGACGGCGGCTGCCGTCTGCGTCAAATCGAAGGTGCGGTCGCGGAAATCAGGATGGGCGTTGTACCACGCGACGAACTCGGTCGCCGGATGGCTGCCGGGCAGGTCTTCGCCAGAGATGCCCATACGCCGGTCGGACTGCGCGCCGACCGCGTAGATGATTTGGTGGTAATGTGTCAGCAGGTCATCATGCGTGATGTCCCTGCCAAACTCGACGTTGCCGAAGAAGCGGAAATTTGGCTGCTGGGCGATGCGTTCGTAGACCTTCGTGACCGTCTTGATCTTCGGATGATCCGGCGCGACGCCGCCGCGTACCAAGCCGTAAGGCGTCGGCAGCCGCTCGAACATGTCAATCTCAACGATAGTCGACGTCGATTTCTGCAAGTGCTCGGCGGCGTAAAACGCCGACGGTCCCGACCCAATGATGGCGATCCGCAGCGGATTCGAAGGCGTCCCGACCTGTGAAGTCATGATGGTATCTCGCGATCTGTTTGCGGAAAATGACACAAACAATCATACCAGCTTCGGTCGGGCGATGAAAGCTCGATCGTCAGGTGAGGTCGTCCGCCACGATCTTCAGCTCGAAGCCAAACAGGCTGCCCTTGCCGTAAGTGCTGTTGAAATACACCTTCCCGCCGTGCTTCTCGATGATGATCTTGACGAGGTTTAGCCCCAGCCCCGTGCCTTCGATCTGGTAGGTTTCAGTCGTCCGCGCGCGGTAGAACGGCTGGAACAGCCGATCCTGCTGATCGTCCGGGATGCCGTAGCCGGTGTCCTCGACCTCGAACGCCGCCTGAGCGCCGCGCTGCTCGAGCCTCACCGTGATGGCGTTGCCGGGCGGCGTGTACTTGAGCGCGTTGTGGATGAAATTGTTCATCGCTTCGCGCAGCGTCGTCGTGTCGCCCCGCACCATCAGCGGATCGTCGTCGCACACGATCGTGTAGCGCTGCGACTTCTGCCGCGCGTTGTCGGCGTTCGCCGAGAACACCTCTTGCGCGAGCGCGCACAGCGAAATCGTCTGGTGCTGCTCCGGGCTGCCCGCCGTGATCCGTTCCAGCGACAGGATATCGTTGATCAGCTTCAACATCTTGTTCCCGGCGCGGTGAATCGAGTCGAGGTACTCGCGCTGATGTTCGGACAGCGAGTCGCGCTCCTCGAGCAGCAGATCGGTATAACCGAGCACCAGCCCTACCGGGTTGCGCAAGTCATGCGCTGCCACGCGGATCATGTTGGTCTTCGACTGTTCAAGGTCGCTCACGCGCACGTAAAGCTGCGCCAACTCCTCAAGCTGCGACTGCGACACCTGATAAAGCTGCGCGTTGTCGATGGCGATCGTGATGCGCGTTGCCAGCAGCTTGAGAAAGTCGAATGCCGCCTCGTGGAACTTTTCGGGGTTCGACGTTTCAAGGTTGAGCACGCCGATCATCCGGTCGCGGTAGAGCAGCGGGATCGTCATCTGCGCGCTCGTGGTGGGATTGAGCGCGATGTAGTCGGGATCGGTCGACACGTCGAGCACCAGTTCCGGCTTGTGCGTCCGCAGCACGCGACCGGTGATGCCGGCGTCGATGTGGACGAGCGTGCCGGCGGGGAAGCTGTCGATCGAATGCATGACGCGCAGTTGGTCGCCTTCCAACAGCCCGATGACGCCCGAGTCGGCGCTGGTCGCGCGCATCGCCGCATCCATCGCAATCATGAGCACTGTGTCAAGGT
>JAEVZT010000572.1 GCA_023392115.1 Chloroflexota bacterium | reverse complement strand
AACTGCTCAGCGCCGCCCCACTGGTCGTAGCCGATGTATGCCTCGACGTCGCCTTCGTCAAACGGCGTGATGAAGTTGTGCGCCAGAATCGGCACGCCGCGTTCGTTCGCCGCCACTACGGCGCTGATCGCCGAGTCGGTGCCGATCGGGTTGATGCTGATGGCTTCGACGCCCAGTTCCAGAAGCTGCTGAACGGTCGTCACGAACGCCTGAAAGTCGCCTTCGCTGGCGGGCGCTTGGACTTCAATCGTCCAGCCGAGTTCTTCCGCCCGCGCCGTCGCGCCTTCGACCATCGCCACATGGAACGGGCTGGTCAGCGCCGGTGGGACGAAACCGACATAATGGGTTTCCGATTCAGTCGCTTCCTGAGCGAAGGTCGCGCCGCCGAGGACGCTAAAAACGGTGATGATCAGGAGTGCAAGCACGATACGACGATGCATACAAACAATCCTCCATCAAATAGCGCCGGTCGAGTGCCTCGATCCCGTCTCGCCGGCAAGCATAAATTGATCAGGGGAGTCCTCACCCTGATGGATCGCCTGTCCAAAAACCTATTCCGCAGTTCCCCGGCGCAGTCGCAGCCACTTGATCTCGCCGCGCCGCATGACGTCAAGGGCGACGGCGAGGATGATAATCGCGCCGATAACGATTTCCTTCGCGGTTGACGGCACGCTCAGGTAGACGAGCGCCTGTTCGACGAGGCGGATGATGAACACGCCAACGAGCGTCCCCCAGATGCCGCCCGTGCCGCCTGTCAGCGCCGTCCCACCGATGACGACCGCCGCGACCGAGTTGAGCGTCATGTTCGTGCCGTTCTGATACGCGCCCGACACGAGTCGCGCCATCACCAGCACGCCCGCGACCGCTGCCAGCAGGCTGCTGATGCCGTAAATCATGATCTTGGTCAAGTTGACGTTGATGCCCGACAGCCGCGCCGCCGTTTCATTGCCGCCGAGGGCATAGGTGTAGCGCCCGAATTTGGTGTGGCGCAGAATGACCCACGAGATGGCGTAGATGATGACGGCGATCACAAGCAGCATCGGGATCGTGAACGGTTCGGGATTCCCTGTGCGCGGGTTCGGGATGGTGATCAGGTTGAACGGGACGGGGATGCTGCCAGTGACGAAGTTCAGGAAGTCATCCTTGCGGATGTTGATCCCCGCGCCGTTGGTGATGACCAGCGACACGCCGAGCAAGATGCTGCGCGCGCCTAGTGTCACGATGAACGGGTTTATCTTGAATGCCGTGATGATCACGCCTTGCAGCAAGCCGATCAGTAAGCCGCTGCCAAGCGCGATCAGGATCGCCACGATGGCGGGCATCCCCCCGGCGATCTGCCCTCCGGCGACGTTCGAGCCGGCGATCAGGATCGCCGCGATGACGCCGCTGAAACTGACCATCGCCTCAACCGAGAGGTCAATGCCGCCGGTCAGGATGACGTAAGTTTGCCCCGCCGCGACGATGCCGAGCGCCGCCGCCTCAAGCCCGAGCAGCGCGAGGCTTGTCGACGAACGAAAACGCGGCGTCGTGATCCACATGAAGGCGATCAGCGCCAGCAAGACCAGCAGCGGTCCGCTCTCGACGATCAGCCTGCGGATGACCTGCCCCGCCTGCGGGCGCGGGCGTTCGACGGAGATCGCGCGTTCACTCATTCATGCTTCCGATCTCTACCTGCACGCGTGTTTGATCCTGCGTTCCGGTGGCGTATTCCATGATGCGCTCCTCGGTCGCCTCGTCTCGATTGAGGAAACCGGTGACGCGCCCTTCGTGAATGACCATGATCCGGTCGCTCATGCCGAGGATTTCCGGCAGTTCCGAGCTGATCATGAGGATGGCGACGCCCTGCTGCGCGAGCTGGTTGATCAGCCTGTAGATTTCAACCTTCGCGCCGACGTCGATGCCGCGCGTCGGTTCGTCGAAGATCAACACGCGCGGTTGGGTCGCCATCCACTTGCTGAGGACGACTTTCTGCTGATTGCCGCCCGACAGATTCATCGCCTGCTGGTTCTGGCTCGGCGTCTTGATGGCGATGTTCTCGATGAACGTCTGCGCCAGCTCCGCCTCTTTGCGCCGGTTGGTCAGCGGGCTGCGCGTCAGCCGCTTGAGCACCGGCAGGGTGATGTTCTCGCGCACGGACATCTGTAGGACAAGCCCCTGCTGCTTGCGGTCTTCGGTTAGCAGGGCGATGCCGTGACGGATAGCGTCGCGTGGATTGTGGATCGTCACCGGCTTACCGTCGACATAGAACCTGCCGCCGTCGATCGGGTCAGCGCCGAAGATCGCGCGGACAAGCTCGGTGCGCCCCGCGCCAACCAACCCGGCAATGCCGAGGACTTCGCCCGCGTAAGCTGAGAAGCTGATGTCTTGCAGGCGATCGCCGCGCGTCAGCCCTTCAACGCGCAGGACTTCCGCGCCGCGCGGGGCGATCTCTTTGGGGAATTTCTCCGACAGGTCGCGCCCGACCATCAGCCGGATAAGCTGATCGATATTCAGCGTAGACGTGTCGCGCGTGGCGATGTGCCGCCCGTCGCGTAGGACGGTGATCCTGTCGCTGACCTCGAAGGTTTCTTCGAGGTGGTGGCTGATGTAGATGATGGCAACGTCCTGCGATTTCAGCTCGCGGATGATGCTGAACAGGTCTTCGATTTCGCGGACGCTCAAGGCGGCAGTCGGCTCGTCCATAATGATAACGTCCGAGCGGTGATGGAGCGCCTTGGCGATTTCGACCATCTGCTGCTGGGCGACGCCGAGCGTGCTCAGCATGACGCGCGGGTCGATGTTCAGGTGGAGCTTGGCGAGGAGCTGTGCCGCCTGCCGGTGCATCTCTGCCCAGTTGATCAGCGGTCCACGCTCGATCTCGCTGCCGAGGAAGATGTTTTCGGTCACGGAAAGCTGCGGTATCTGGTTGAGTTCCTGATAAATCGTGGTGATGCCCGCGACCTGTGCCTGACGCGGGTTGGTGAAGGTGACTGGCTGCCCCTTGAAGATGATCTGCCCGGCGTCGCGGGTATAGACGCCCGACAGGATTTTCATCAGCGTCGATTTGCCCGCGCCGTTATCGCCGACCAGCGCGTGAACTTCGCCGCGATGCACGTCGAAGTCGACGTTCGACAGCGCGGCGACGCCGGGAAATCGCTTGTGAATGCCACGCATTTCCAGAAGGGGGGCTTGATCGGGGCTGCGGTTGGTCGAACCGTTGTCCGTCACGTTCTCTTGTTTCCTAAAGCTAAGTGCCCTAATAATCTGAGAATAGCCCGTCTGTTCGGGATGGGCAAATGCCGCTGTTTGACCCCTCACCCCCAACCCCGTGCAACCTTTGGTTGCCGCGAATATCGAGGCGGAGTCATTCGCCGGAGGCTCAAAGCCTCCGGCAAGCTCAAATTCCCTGTAAGCCCGCTGAAGCGGGCTGTTCAGCCCCGTTCACGGGGCTTTTTTCTCTAGTCCGACGCTTTGAGCGTCGGGCGGCGCAGCAGGTGTTACCCCCTCTCCCCGCCCGCGCCACAATGCTTACGATGAGGGTTGGGGAGGGGGTGTTTTTTACTTGTGGTAGTACACCGACCAGCCCAGATATTTCGTCAGCGCCTCGTAGATCACGCCGGCGACGCGCGTCTGGTTGGCGGCGACGTGATGCTCGAAGCCGTTGTCGCAAATGTACGCCAAGAGTTCTTGGAAGCGCGGGATTTCGACCACGCCGAAGCCGCCAAAGGTGTCCACCGGATCGTTGGTGAACTTGCCCTCGCCGGTGTACGCCACGATCGTGCCTTCCAAGTCGTCGGTCGAGACGCGCAGATAGGTGAACGGGTTCTCGCGCATCCTGCCGTAGATCGTGCCATAGGTGTTCTCCGCGCCAACCGTCCCGGCGATGATTTCCTGATAGTACATGACCGGAATCTCGTCAACGAACACGTCTTTCGGCAGGTTGGAGCAGTGGAAGACAACCCCCTTGTCGGGGTCGTCGCCGTAGTTGTTGTTCCAGTCGAGCAGGGCGCTCGGCTTGCCCGACGCCAGCGCCATCGCCAGCATCGCCACCGTCCCGGCGACGTCGGTTTCGCACGCCGACGGCATCAAACCGTTGCTCGCCATGCTCATGATCGTGCACGGGACGACGCCGAAATAGTCTTGCAGCGCCGTCCAGCACTGGATCGCCGTCGCGTCGAGCGCCTTGTCTTCGACCCACTTGTCGAGAACGACGCCGAGCTTCGACATCTTCAGCAGCGCGTGTTCCGGCACGCCCTGAACGTTGGCGTAGCGGGCGATGGCGGCGTGCTTGGCTGCGACCGCCGGATCGTCGTCCGCCATCCGGTCGATCTGTCCGAGGACTTCCGACAGGTCGAGCGTTTCAACGCTGATACCGGCGCGTTCGAGCAGCTTTTCGCTGTAGCGCACGGTGTTGAAGTTCGTCGGGCGCGCGCCCAACGCGCCGATACGCGCATGACGCAGACCGCGCACCACGCGACAGATCGCCGCGAAGCGCTGCAGGTCACTGCGGAAGGAGTCGCTCGTCGGGTCGACTGTGTGCAGGGTCGTCAGCGTGTAGCGGATGCCGTACTGGCGCAGGTTGTTACACAGGCTCATCTTGCCGCAGAAACTGTCGCGCCGGTCGGCGATTGACATACGCTGCGGGTCGTCGGGGAAGGCGTGGATCAGGACGGGAACGTTGAGTTCCGCCCAGCGCAGCGAATTGGCGATCGCGCGTTCGTCGCCGAAGTTCGGCAGCGTCACCAGCACGCCGTCGATCTCGTCGCGGTGCTGGCGCAGCAGGGCGGCGCAGGTCTGCGCTTCCTGAATTGACTCGACAGCGCCGTAAGCCGTGTCGTTCTCGCCAACCATGATCGCCTTGATCCCCGCCTGCGCGAGCACCTGCTGGATGGTTTCGCGTCCGCTGGAGACAAGGTGTTTCGGGAAGAAGCCCCGGTTGCCGACGATCACCGCCAGCGTTACCGGACGCTGTGCCGCCGGGACGCCGTTGGCGGCGCTCGGTTGGGGCGTGAGAAGTGTCATGTTTGCGTTCCTATACAATGCGCGTTCAAGAAAAGAGGGCGGCGACCATCTGGCAGCCGCCCAGTCATACCTGCGTTATTCCGACGCGCGCCAGTACTGGCTGTTGTCGGCGGTGATGACGACGACGCCGGTATCGACATTCGGCGGCAGCGGCGAAATTCCCGCCGCCTGCCAGTCAGACACCGACTGGATCAAGCCGTTGCGGACGGCATAGAGCATCTGCGTGCCCCAGAAGCCCATCTGCCACGTGCCCTGCGCCAGCGTGCCCGTGAGCTGTCCGCTGTCGATCAGGTCGAGCGTGCCTTCGTCGTAGTCAAAGGCGATCGTCGGGATTGACAGCCCGGCTTCGCGCAGCGCCTGCGCGACGCCCACGCCGCCGCTCGCGTCGGTGGCGAACACGCCCTTGATGTCGGGGTTGGCTTGCAGCAGCGCCGACATCGTCTGAGCGGCGATCTGCGAGTTGTTTTCGTTGTCGACGATCAGGTCGTCGCCGGTCGTGACATCGGGGTATTCCGCTGCCAGCGTGTCGATGAAGCCCTGACGGCGCTGGACGTGATTCAGCTGCGCGGTGACGCTCGAAATGGCGACCTGACCGGAGCCGACCAGCGGACCGAGGAAGCGCGCGGCGACGACGCCGGCATAGTAGTTGCCCGTGCCGACGAACGAATAGCGCTTGCTCAACGGCGAGTCGGCGTCGAAGGTGACGACGTGGATGCCCGCGTCAATCGCCGCGTCGATGGTCGGCTTCAAGCCGTCGGGATTGATGACCGTCAGCAGAATGCCGTCAGGTTGCTGCCCGATGACTTCTTCGAGGACGCGCACCTGCGCCGTGATGTCATTTTCAGGCGTGCCGGTATAGACGGTTTCGACGCCAAGCACTTCCGCGGCGTCTTCCATGCCCCGGTAGCAGTCTTTCCAGTAGTCAATGCCGGACACGAACGTGACCATGTAATAGGTCTGCCCTTCCTGCGCGCGGACGGCTTTCAGTCCGGGGAAGAGGGTCGCGGCAGCGGCAGTCATGCCGCCCGCTTTCAAGAAATCTCTACGGTTCATTGCTAGCCCTTTCTTCGATCAAGTAGATACTTTTGATTTCGACCTTGCCCCATGCGCGCGCTGCTGCCAGCGCTGGCTGAACATATCCAGTCCGACTGCCAGCAGCAGGATGGCGCCCATCGCCAGCGTTTGCCAGTAGACAGGCACGCGCAGAAGAACCATACCGTTGTTGATGAAGCCGACGAAGATCAAACCGAGCAGCCCGCCGAAGACCGTCCCCTTGCCGCCCTGCAAGCTGCACCCGCCGATGATACAGGCGGCGATGATACGCAGTTCCTCGCCCGTGCCCGCGCCCGGATCGGCAACTGTGAAGCGCGACACCGACAGCACACCGGCGAACGCCGCCAGCAGACCCGACAGCGTGTAGACGCCGAGCTTGACGCGGTTGACGTTGATCCCCGACAGGCGCGCCGCGTCTTCGTTGCCGCCGACGTAGTAAATCTGGCGGAACAGGGCGGAGCGGCGCATGAGGATGTCGCCAATCAGCAGGACGATGAAGGCGATGATGATCAGGTTCGGGATGCCGAATGTCTGTCCCTGCCCGAAGACAAAGAACTCGTTCGGCAGGCTGGCGAGCGGCGACCCTTCGGTGATGGCGTAGCCGATGCCGCGCGCGATGCTCATCATGCCAAGCGTCGAGATGAACGGGTTGATGCCTACGCGCGTGATGACGTTGCCGGTGATGAAGCCGGCAAGCATCCCCGCTCCCACGCCGATCAGCATCGACGGCAGCACGGGGATGTCGGCACGCAGCGCGACCGCCGCGACGACGCCGCCCATCGCGAACACCGAGCCGACCGACAGGTCGAAGCCGCCGGAGACGAGCGCCGCCGTCATGCCGACGACGATAATCGCTGATGTCGAGAAGCCAAGCAGGATGGCGTTCATGTTGGCTGTCGTGATGAAGCGCCCCGTGAGTGCCTGAAGCACGAGCGCGACGAGGACGATCATGATGATGAGCGTGAACTCGCGCACCCGCAGCAGCCTGCCCAGAAAGCTGGATACGCCCCCGCCGCGCGTTTTCACTTGAAGATCACCGGAACTTGCTGCTTGCATGGCTAATTACCCTGTTGTCCACTTGCGTAGATCATGATTTCTTCTTCGCTCGCCCGCTCGCCGTCGATTTCCCCGACGATCTCGCCCTCGTGCATGACGAGCACGCGGTCGCTCATGCCGAGGATTTCGGGAAGTTCCGACGAGATCATGATGACGCCGACGTGGTTCTGCGCGAGCGTCCGCAGCAGGTGGTGGATTTCGCGCTTCGCGCCCACGTCGATGCCGCGCGTCGGCTCGTCGACGATCAGGATTTTCGGCTCGATGGCAAGCCACTTGGCGACGAGCGTTTTCTGCTGGTTGCCGCCGCTCAAGCGCCGGACTTCCTGCTCGATCCCCGGCGTGCTGATGTTCAACTGCTCGACGTAGCGCTCGCTCAGGCTGCGTTCCTTCGTCGCGTTGATAAAGCCGCCGCTGCTGACCTTGTTCAGCGTCGTCGCCTCGACGTTCAGCTTGACCGCCATGTCGAGGAACAAGCCCGCCGCTTTGCGATCTTCGGGCAGGTAGCCAAGCCCGAGTTTGATCGCCTGTGACGGCGACTGGATGTCGACGGGCTGCCCGTTGATCAGGATTTCGCCGCCCGCTTTCGCGTCAGCGCCGAAGATCGCCCGCGCCAGTTCCGACCTGCCGGAGCCGATCAGCCCGGCGAAGCCGAGGACTTCACCGGCGTACAGCTTGAAACTGTTGCCTGCCGTTTGTCCGGGCAGGCGCAGGTCGCGGACTTCGAGCAGCGGTTCGCCGCGCTCACCGCTCTTGGGGGGGTAGAAGTCGCTCAGCTCGCGCCCGACCATCATGCGGATGATTTCGGCGGGCGTGGTCTGGCTCGTGATTTTCGTGCCAATGTACTTGCCGTCGCGCAGGACGGTGATCCTGTCGGTCAGGGAGAAGATCTCGTTCAGCTTGTGGCTGATGTAGACGATTCCCGTGCCGTTCGCCGCTAAACGCCGCAGCAGCCCGAACAGGATGTCCGCTTCGCGCTCGGTCAGTGCCGACGTCGGCGCGTCGAGGATCAGCACGCGGCAGTTCATCGACAGCGTTTTGGCGATCTCGACAAGCTGCTGGTTGGCAATCGAAAGCTGCTCCATCGGCTGGCGCGGG
>JAEVZT010000611.1 GCA_023392115.1 Chloroflexota bacterium | reverse complement strand
GTTGAGGACATCGGGCAGTTGAACCGGCTTGTGCGCGAAGATCGAATTCAAGAACTGATCCTCGTCGCCGAGGCGCTCCACGAGCGCAGCATCGCCACCGCCGCGCGCGAAATTCAAGAGCGCCACCAGAGTCAGGGGCTGCGGCTTGTCTTGATCGCCGGACCGTCGTCGTCAGGCAAGACGACGTTCTCCAAGCGGCTGTCGATTCAACTGCTGGCGCACGGATTACGCCCGTACACGCTTGAGCTTGACAACTACTTCGTAGACCGCGAGCGCACGCCGCGCGACGCCGAAGGCAACTTCGACTTCGAGGCGCTCGAAGCGATCGACCTGAAGCTGTTCAACGAGCAGCTTGTCCAGTTGATTCGCGGCGAGCAGGTGGCGCTGCCGAAATTTGACTTCATTCAGGGCAAGCGCGTCGCGGGGCGCACCGGGCAGCTGCGCGAGAACCAGATCGTGATCATCGAGGGGATTCACGGGCTGAATCCCAACCTGATCACCGACATCCCACCGGAAAAGATTTACCGCGTCTACGTGTCGGCGCTGACGCAGTTGAACGTCGACTTCCACAACCGCGTGCCGACGACCGACGTCCGCCTGCTGCGGCGCATCGCCCGCGACGCCGTCCACCGCGGCTATAGCGCCACCGACACGATCGTCCGCTGGCCCAGCGTCCGCTCCGGCGAGAAGAAGCACATCTTCCCGCATCAGGAAAACGCCGATATGATGTTCAACTCGGCGCTGACATATGAACTGGCAGCGCTGCGTCCGCTGGTCGAACCGCTGCTCCTGCAGGTCGAACCGGGGACGCCGCCCCACATCGAGGCGAACCGCCTGCTGTCCTTCCTGCGCTGGGTGATGCCGTTCACCGCCAAGCAGCACGCGCTGATCCCGGACACCTCGCTGCTGCGCGAATTCATCGGCGGCTCGATCCTCGACGAGTACCATCCAAGCGACATCGAGCAGCAATAAAACGCCGGAGGCTCAAGCCTCCGGCAAGGGGAGATAGCTCGCTGAAGCAGGCTGCAAAGAGAATTAAATGATCTGTTCCCCTACATAGAACAGTTCCCTCGCATCCTATTCATTCAGCCGTCTTTAGACGGCTTTTTGTTATTGCCGGAGGCTTTGAGCCTCCGGCGGGAAAGTGCGTTGACTAATCAGGTAACGCCACTAACTGTTAACTCGCGTCGTCTGACTGTTCCAAGTACGGCTGTATGCGTCCAGCGGCATGGTGTTCCTTCTGATGGGTAATGTAGTCGACAACCGTTGGTAAATTCCTTGCACCGAATGTGAGGACACCATAACCATCTTGCCAGTGAAATGGCAAAGGCTGCGATTCCAACGCAATGTTGACAGCGTGTGATGCCGCCCCCTTAACCTGCCCAATCCAATGGCTAATCGACACGCGTGGCGGAATACATACTGCTATGTGAACGTGATCTTCAACGCCGTTCAGCGCAAGAATTTCGCTGTTGAGTTCTATCGCCTTTTGCTCAATTGCTGCAAACACAATCGTTTCGATCTGCGGCGTGATGAGAGGCTGTCGATACTTCGTTGTCCAAGTGATGTGGTAATAGCATTTCCAGAACGGCATTTTGGGGACTTTCGGTGTCTAAAGCGGCTGCGTTCTCTAGATGGTACACGGGGAATTCGCAGTTGAATATAAGAGGACCGCAAACCGGAGGCTCAAAGCCTCCGGCAAGCGAAAAAGAAGCCCACTAAAGTGGGCTGAATACAACTCAAGCAGATCGAAGTCCTACCATCAACTACGCATACTGCAGTCAGCCGTCTTTAGACGGCTTTCTTATTATTGCCGGAGGCTTTGAGCCTCCGGCAGGGGTGTTCCGAACACACTCCAAGGATACACTGATGACAAATTTGCATCAATGAGCTGCATCCCCCTTCACGCGTGATGGTGCGCCTGTAAGCTCCGCACCTTGAGCGGCTTCTGCCGCAGCGCGCGGATACCCTGCACCACCGCCTGCGCCGCGCTCATCGTCGTGATGATCGGCACGCCGTACAGGTGCGCCGTCCCGCGTATCAGCGTGCCGTCGTAGTGCGCCTGCCCGCCGCGCGGCGTGTTGATGATCAGGTCAATCTTTCCGGCGCGGATCAGGTCGACAACATGTGGCGATCCGTCGCTCACCTTGTTGATCGCCTCAACCGGAATGCCGACGCTCGACAGATACGCTGCCGTCCCGCGCGTGCCGATGAGTTTGAAGCTCATGGCGTGGAAGTCGCGCGCGATCTTCGTCACCGCGCCGCGGTCGAACGGCGTCACGCTGATGAAAACCGTTCCATCCTGCGGCAGTTTCGTACTCGCCGCCACTTCCGCTTTGGCGAAGGCGTGCCCAAAGCTCGACGCGTGCCCCATCACCTCGCCGGTCGAGCGCATTTCAGGTCCGAGGCGCGCGTCGACGCCGGGGAACTTCTGGAACGGCAGCACCGCCTCTTTGACGAAGAAGCCATCGACGCGCGGCTCGTCGGTGAAGCCGATTTCCGCCAGCGTCTTTCCGGCGGCGATCTGCGCGGCGTAGCGGGCGAGCGGGACGCCTGTCGCCTTGCTGACAAACGGAACCGTCCGGCTGGCGCGCGGGTTGACTTCCAGCACATAAACCACTTCATCGCGGATGGCGAACTGGATGTTAAACAGCCCCTTGACCCCCAGCGCCTTGCCGATCCGCTCGGTGTACTCGCGGATGATTTCGACGTGATAATAGCTGATCTTGTACGGCGGCAGGACGCACGCCGAGTCGCCGCTGTGGACGCCCGCTTCCTCGATATGCTGCATGATGCCGCCGATCGTGACTTCCTCGCCGTCGCACAGCGCGTCAACGTCAATTTCAAAGGCGTCGTCAAGGAACTGGTCGATCAGGATCGGGTGCTCGCCCCACTGGATGTGTTTGTCGAGCCACGAAATCAGCATCTCGTCGTCGAAGACGATCGCCATGCCGCGCCCGCCGAGGACGTAGCTCGGGCGCACGAGCACCGGGTAGCCGATGCGCCGCGCAACTTCGAGCGCCTCGTCGCGGCTGATTGCGGTGTCGCCGGGCGGCTGCGGAATGTCAAGCTCCTGCATCAAGAGGTGGAAGCGGTCGCGGTCTTCGGCGAGATCGATCGTCTCAACCGACGTGCCCCAGATCGGCGCGCCGGCGTTCACCAGCGTCCGCGCGATGTTGAGCGGCGTCTGCCCGCCGAACTGGACAAGGACGCCGTCTGGCTTCTCGCGGTCGATGATGTTGAGCACATCCTCGGCGGTCAGCGGCTCGAAATACAGGCTGTCCGCTGTATCGTTATCGGTGCTGACCGTCTCCGGGTTGCAGTTGACCATGATCGTCTCGTAACCCATGTCGCGCAGCGCGAAACAGGCGTGGACGCAGCAGTAATCAAACTCGATCCCCTGCCCGATGCGGTTGGGTCCGCCGCCGAGGATCATCACCTTCGGGCGATCGGTCGGGAACGACTCGTCGTCGTCTTCGTAGGTTGAATACAGGTACGGCGTGTGCGCTTCAAATTCCGCCGCGCACGTATCGACGCGGTAATAGCTCGGGGCGACGCCGAGCGTCTTGCGCCGAGCGCGCAGCGCCGTTTCGGTCGTCCCCATCAGCTGCGTCAGATGCGCGTCGCTGAAGCCGTACCGCTTGAGCTTAAGGAAGTCTTCCGCCGCCAGTTGATCGGGCGACTGCCCGACCGCCCATTCGCGCAGCGCCTCGATTTCGGCAAGCTGGCAGACAAACCAGTAATCGAAGCCAGTCTGTTCGACGATCTCCTGCGGCGTCAGCCCCTGACTCAGCGCCGATGCCACTTGGAACAGCCGCTGTGCCGTCGGCATCCGCAGGGCTTCCGGCGAGGCTTCAAACTGGCGGTAGCCGAAGCCCATCACGCCGATGTCAAGCGAGCGAATCCCCTTTTGCAGCGCTTCAGGGAACGTCCGCCCAATCGCCATCACCTCACCGATCGCCTTCATCTGCGGACCGAGCGTCCGGTCCGCGCCGGGGAACTTGTCGAAGTCCCAGCGCGGAATTTTGACGACCACGTAGTCGAGCGATGGTTCGAAACTGGCGGGCGTCACGCGCGTGATGTCGTTCGGGATTTCGTCAAGCGTGAAGCCGACCGCCAGCAGCGCGGCGATCTTGGCGATCGGGAAGCCGGTCGCCTTGCTCGCCAGCGCCGACGAGCGCGACACGCGCGGGTTCATCTCGATCACGTAGACCTCGCCGTCAGCGGGGTTGACTGCAAATTGGACGTTCGCGCCGCCGGTCGCCAAGCCGACGCGATCAAGGACTGTCCGCGCCATATTGCGTAAGCGCTGAAGTTCCTTGTCGGTCAGCGTTTGCGCCGGGGCAACGGTGATGCTGTCGCCGGTGTGGACGCCCATCGGGTCAAGATTCTCGATCGTGCAGACGACGACGAAATTGCCGCTCACGTCGCGCATGACCTCAAGCTCGTACTCTTTCCAGCCGAGCACGCTCATCTCGATCAGCACTTCGCCAACCGGACTCAGCCTGATGCCGCGCTCGGCGACCTGACGCAGCTCCGCCTCGTCGAACGCCACGCCGCCGCCCGATCCGCCAAGCGTGAACGAGGGGCGGATCAGCACCGGGTAGCCGATTTGTTCAGCGGCGGCGATCGCGCCCTCAACCGAGTCGACAACCGCGCTCGGCGGGCAGCGCAAGCCAACCTCTTGCATCGCATCTTTGAACAACTGGCGATCTTCTGCCAGTTCGATGCTCGGCAGCACCGCGCCGATCAGCTCGACGCCGTGACGTTCGAGCGCGCCGCTTTCCGCCAGCGCCTTCGTCAGGTTGAGCGCCGTCTGTCCGCCAACGGTCGGCAGCAGCGCGTCGGGTTTTTCGCGCTCGATGATCTGCTCGACGATCTGCGGCGTGAGCGGTTCGACGTAGGTCGAGTCGGCGAATTCGGGATCGGTCATGATCGTCGCCGGGTTCGAGTTGACGAGCACGACGCGGTATCCCTGCGCGCGCAGGACTTTACACGCCTGTACGCCGCTGTAATCAAATTCGCACCCCTGCCCGATGACGATGGGACCGGAGCCGATGATCAGGATCGTTTGAATGTCAGTTCGTTTGGGCATGGGCTACTTCGTGGTGACTGCCTGAATTTGCTGTTTCCCCTCGCGTTTCACCCGCTCGACGAACTCGTCGAACAAGTAGAGCGAGTCGTGCGGACCCGGCGACGCTTCCGGGTGATACTGGACGCTGAACGCGCCGAGTTCGACGTGGCGCAAGCCCTCGATCGTCTGGTCGTTGAGGTTGATGTGCGTCACTTCCGCGCCGTTAAGTTCACTGTCGGGCGTGACTGCGAAGCCGTGATTGTGGCTGCTGATCTCGATCACGCCGGTCAGCAGGTTCTTGACCGGCTGGTTGCCGCCGCGATGCCCGAAGCGCATCTTCTCAGTTTTCCCGCCGAGCGCCAGCGCGAGGATTTGGTGTCCGAGGCAGATGTCGAAGATCGGCACTTTGCCGAGCAGTCCGCGCGTGTTGTCAATCATGCAGGTGACGGCGGCGGGGTCGCCCGGACCGTTGCTCAGGAAAACGCCCGCCGGATTCATGGCGAGGACGGTTTCGGCGGGGGTACGAGCGGGGACAACCGTCACGCGCAACC
>JAEVZT010000586.1 GCA_023392115.1 Chloroflexota bacterium | reverse complement strand
TTCCGGTCGGCATGGCGATCATCGACCGCCAGTACGACATGCGTCGTTATAACGCAGCTTGGCTGGCGTTCGTCGATCGATACGCGCCATTCCTGCCGGTGCAAATTCAGCCGGGCGTCAACCTGATGCGCCTGTTTCCCGGTCAAGAACAGCGGCTGATGGCGCTGGTCGACAAGGCTTTCGCCGGGGAAACCGTCCGCCGCGATGAAATTGAGCTTGAATGGAACGGCGTTGTCTCGTATTGGGACATCGTCCTGTCGCCAATGCTGCACGACGGCGAGGCTTACGGGGTGCTGCTGGTCGCCGCCGATGCTTCCGATCGCGTCTTTGCCTACCGAATGTTAGAGAATGCCAATCAGCAGCTCGAACAGCGGGTGGAAACGCGGACGCGCGAACTGACCACGCTGCTCAAGGCGTCGACCAACATCACGTCGATGCACGAACTTGAACCACTTCTGAACACGATCCTTGACGAGGTGCGAAATGTGATCGCCTACAGCGGCGCGTCGATTTACATTCTGCACGACGCAGAGACGCTCGATTTGTTGATCTACCGCGGACCAATTCCGCAGAACGCGCTGCGCACCGATTGGTCGCTGACAGCCGATCGCGCTCACGCCGAGGTGATCAGGACGGCAGCACCGGTCATCATCCACGATGTGCAGGCGAATACGCCGCTGGCACGGGCGTACCGCGCATCTGCCGGCGAAAACGTCGGCTATCTGACGGCGTGGTTGGGCGTGCCGCTGATCGTGCGCGAGCGCGTGATCGGCATCCTCGCGTTCGACAGCAGTGAGCCAAATCCGTACTCGGCACATGAGGCGAATTTGGCGACCACCTTTGCTAACCAAGCAGCAATCGCGATTGAGAACGCGCGCCTGCGCGCCAGCGCAGCGCAAGCTGCCGTCGCTGCCGAGCGCAACCGGATCGCGCGCGAGCTTCACGACGCGGTCACACAGACGTTATTCGCTGCCAGCCTGATCGCTGAGGTCGTGCCGAAGTTGTGGGAGCGCAATCCGCCGGAGGGGCAGCGGCGACTGGCAGAACTGCGCCAGCTGACGCGCGGCGCGTTAGCTGAAATGCGTACCCTCCTGTTAGAATTGCGTCCGGCAGCACTCGCCGACGTCGATTTGAGCGCACTGGGGCGTCAGCTGGGCGAGGCGCTGGCGGGACGGGCGCGAATTCCGGTTGACGTGACAGTCAACGATCACATGCAGCTGCCGACCGACGTCAAGATTGCGTTGTACCGTGTCGCGCAGGAAGCGCTGAACAACATCTTCAAGCACGCCGAGGCAACCAATGTGCAGATCCGTCTTGATTATGGCGACAGTCAGGTTTGCCTGTCGATTCTGGATGACGGGCGAGGATTTGACCCGGCACGCGTGACTCCGCAGAACCTCGGTTTGAAGTTCATGCAGGAACGATTAGCGGGCATCGGCGGAACGCTTGACATCACGAGCCAGCCGGGGCAGGGGACGCGTATCTGCGCCGCGTGGCAAAAGTACGAGGACTGACGACACATGGGAGACTCTCGAAAAATACGTGTTGTGATCGTTGACGATCACGCGGTTGTTCGCAGTGGGCTGGCGGCATTTCTCGACGCCTACGACGATCTGGAGTTGGCGGGGGAAGCGTCAAGCGGCGAGGAAGCGATCCGCAAGTGCGGTCAACTTGCGCCCGATGTCGTGCTGATGGATATCATGATGCCGGGCATGAACGGGGCGGAGACAACCGCCGCTATCCGACGCCAGTTCCCGGCGGTTCAAGTCATCGCCCTCACGTCGTTCAAGGACGACGAACTGATGCAGCAGGCGCTGCAGGCGGGCGCGATCGGCTACCTGTTCAAGAACGTCACGGCGGAGGAACTGGCGAAGGCGATTCGCGCCGCGCTTTCCGGTCAGCCGACGCTCGCGCCGGAAGCGGCGAAGGCGCTGTTAAAAGCTGTATCGCACCCGCACGCCGTCGGCTTCGACCTGACAGACCGCGAGCGCGAAGTTCTGTCGCTGCTGGTCAAGGGATACAACAACCCTCAGATCGCCGAGCAGTTGGTCGTCAGCCGTTCGACTGTCAAGTTTCACGTCAGCAGCATCCTGTCCAAGCTGGGGGTTGCCAGCCGGACGGAAGCGGTCGCGCTCGCCGTGCAGCAGCACCTAGTCACCTGACCAGTCATAAGGCTGACCATGGGCTCAGCCAAAAGTTCCTCCAATCGCTTGAAGGCACAGGCGCTGTTTTGACATACCTTTAGAGTATGGATTAACAGACAACACGCACCGTCAACGTGCAGGTTGTGTCAGGAGAACGCCCGCCATGCTCTCACAGCGCGAACGAGAACAGACCCTCGAAACCGACCGCGATCGCGTCCAACTGGTGCTTCAGGGCGATCAGTACGCCTTCAACGATCTCGTAACCGACTACGAGCGTTCGGTTTACAATCTCGCTTACCGGATGCTCGGCGACAGGACGGAAGCCGAAGACGCGACGCAGGAAGCTTTCATCCGCGCATACCACAATCTGCAACGTTATGACCCGGCGCGCCCGTTCAAAACGTGGCTGCTGTCTATCACGTCGCACTACTGCATCGACATTATTCGCAAGCGGCGCATGAGTCTGCTGTCGTTTGACGACCTGCTGCCGGGACAGATGATGAACGCGACTGACCACGGGAACGTCGAAGACCGCGTCGTCGAACACGAGTCAGTCGCCGCCATTCAGCGGATGCTTTCGCAGCTTCGACCCGACGACCGTGCGATCATCATCCTGCGCTACTGGAACGACATGTCGTATGAGGACATTGCCGAAGTGCTTGACGCGACGGTGAGCGTCGTCAAGTCGCGCCTGTTTCGAGCACGGCAGGCGCTGGCGAATCGCGTGCGCGTATACGAGGCTGGCTTGCAGTTCGCGGCGGTGTAGGGGCGTGACGATACTAGTGGCAATAGCAGACGATCAAAACGACGTTCGCGCCGCGCTCCGCGTCCTGATTGAAACTGAAACCGATCTGCAACTGGCGTTTGAGGCGGCGCGCTGCGACGAACTGTTTAGAGCGTTGGATACTACCTGCCTCGACCTGCTGCTGATTGATTGGGAACTGCCCGGCTTGCACGACGACGGCGCCCTAACAACCCTGCGCGCCAAGTGCGGGCAGACGTACATCGTCGCCATGAGCGCGTCGCCGGAGGCGCGGCAGAACGCGCTCGACGCGGGACTCGACGCATTTGTCTGCAAGGGCGATCCGCCAGAAAGTCTGCTTGCCGTCATCCAGAAAGGGTGAGGAGTGCGTCGGTTCGCGCTGCTGGACGCCTCGTGTACTTTGTGCTAGGCTTCAACGTAGTCATCCTAGCAGCAGTCGCCATACACCAGTACACAGGTCAGGGGGTTGAAGATGCGGTGCGAACATATCAAACTGATTCAGAATGTCACACCAAACTCGCAGGGCTGCGAGGAATGTCTCAAGATGGGGGATAAGTGGGTGCATCTGCGCGTGTGCATGATCTGCGGACACGTCGGCTGCTGTAACTCATCCAAGAACAAGCACGCGACGAAGCACTATCACGCCACCGGACACCCGATCGTCAAGTCGATGGAACGGGGCGAGGAGTGGGCTTACTGCTACGTTGACGACGCATTTTTCGAGAAGTTACCCGTAGATTAACGCACATGCTCCAACCGCCAGCAATGGCGGTTTTTTGTGCTTGAACCGCTGCGTCAGTCAAGCGCCAGCGATGTCGTGTACTTGATCTCCGTCAAGACAATGCTCGTGGCGATGCGGGCGATGCCCGGAATCGGCGTGAGCTTCTCCATCAGAAAAGCTTCGAGCTCTTTGCGGCTGCGAACGACCACCTTGAGCAGATAATCGAATTCACCGGTGACGAAATAGGCTTCAAGGACTTCCGGCATTTGCTGGACAGCTTCACGGAACACGTTGATGGCGTCCATGTGGTGAAGCTGGAGTGTGACGTTGATCACGCACAGCATGTCATAGCCGACTTTCTCGCGATCAAGGATGGCAACGTACTGGCGCACGTAGCCAAGTTCTTCGAGCCGCTTGATTCGCGCGTGGACGGCGGGCGGTGAGAGCGAAATGCGCCGAGCCAGCTCGACGTTGCTGATCGCGCTGTCGCCCTGCAGCTCGGTGAGGATAGCTTTATCGAGATCGTCGAGGTCTTCCAAATAATCTTTCATAGAATCCCTGTGGGAGCGAGAAGCTCGGTGGTTGGCTGCTGCCGGTAGTCAACGAGTGCGGCTGTTTATAGCGCGAGCTGGTGGTTTTGTAAACTTACCGGTCAGCCGGATGCAGCTCGAGTTTGAGGCGAGCGAGGATGTGAGTCCGATTTGGCGGACGGCATTGCACCGCACGACTCGCGAATGATCAGCGAAGCGGGCAGGATGATGTGCTGCGGCGCTGCGTCACTCTGATCAATTTGGCGGAGCAGAAGTTCAGTTGCGCGATAGCCCTTATCGCGGACGGGCTGGCGAACGGTCGTCAGCAGCGGCTTGAGCTGCGTCGCCGTCGGCAAGTCGTCGAAACCCACGACCGCCACATCGTCGGGTACGCGCAATCCCGCTTCGTGCAGCCGGTCGTAGACTCCCTGCGCCATAATATCGTTGCTGGCGAAGATCGCGTCAACACCGCGCTCAAGAAGCGCCGACGTCGCTGCGTAGGCAGACTTCCTGCTGAAGTCGCCTTCGGCGACCAGATCGTCGGGCAGCCCGAGCCGCTGCAGGCTGGCGCGATAGCCTTCTAGGCGGTCGATACTGTCGACGTTGTCGATCTCGCCGGTGATCAAGCCGATGCGCCGCCGTCCCGCGGCTGCCAGATGGTCGACGATCTGACGGGCTGCTTCGACGTTATCGATCGTCGCGTAGCTGATGCGATCAGCATGGCGCGGCGCGCGCTCGACCATGGCGAATGGCACGCCGATGTCGAGCAAACGGTCGATGAACGTCCCGTGTATCCGCGCCGATGCAACGATCAGACCATCCATTAAGCCATGCTGAAGGACGCGGCGGTAGAAACGTTCCTCATCTTCGCCCGACTGGCGCACCCACAGCAGCATGGCGTAATCGCGCTCGCCGGTTGCTTCAGAAACGCCCTGAAGCAGGGCGGGGTAGTAGTAGGGATCCCAGAAGACGACTTGCAGGTCGTGGGGAATAACGACGCCGATCACTTCTGTGCGCCGCGTTACCATGATGCGCGCTGCCGCGTTCGGGCGGTACTTCTCCTCGTCAATCACGCGTAACACACGAGCGCGGGTTTGAGGGCTGACATTCGGGTGTTCGTTGACAACGCGCGAGACTGTCGAGCGGGAGACGCCGGCTTTCGCGGCGATGTCATCGAGGCTCAAACTCTGTCTTTGCGTCATGCTGACTCCGTGCATGAAATGAGAACGCTCCCAAGCTTAAGGGTACCGCCGACTGCGGCGGGTTGCCAAAATCGATTTCAGGCGTAAGATCACAGATGTGACGGTGTAATAGCAGATAGAATGAATATACACGATTTGTCAGATTGTGGATGACATTGTCCTCATTCCGAAGACGAGCGCGTTGAAGCGCCGGTAACCAACAGGACGCTCCATGGACAACGTTTGGCGATCGCGCGTCACACGATACTTAGCTGCGCTCGTGATAGTCGCAGCGGCACTGTTGATCAAACTGCTGCTCGCGCCCTCGCTCGATAGGGCAACGCCGTTTCTCCTGTTCTTCGGCGCAGTGGCGCTCAGCAGCTGGTTTGGCGGCTATGGTCCGGCGCTTGTCAGTCTTGCTGCAGCGGCGGCGTGCGCACTCTACTTCTTCATGCCGCCCTATTTCTCGCTGGAACTTCAAACGGAACAGCTGATTGTGATAGCGCTGTTTCTCCTAGAGGGAGTGGTGCTCGTCGCACTGTTGACGGCGGCGAGAAACGCGATCCGCGAGCCGAAAATCGCCTCCCCTGCTGCCCCGTCCGAAGTAGAACCCGCGAAGGACGACAGCGCTGCTCTGCTCGACTTGATTCAGCTCACCGCCCCGATCGGCATGTGCTTCTGGGATCGCGACTTGCGCTACGTTCGCATCAACTACACGATGGCGGCGCTGAGCGACCTGAGTCCCGGCGCGCACATTGGCAAGACTGTAGAGGAGGTGATGCCGAACCTCGGCGGCGACGTTGTCACGACGCTCAAGTCGGTTCTCGAGACGGGGATTCCGGTCTTGAACCAAGAGGTGACGCAGGTTCGACGCGGCATGCTCGGCGAGAAACAGGAACATTGGCTGGTCAGCTACTACCGCGTGCGCGGCGCGGATGGCATCTCGCTCGGCGTCGGCGCGATCATGGTCGACATCACCGAGCGCAAGCTGTACGAGGATCGCACGCGGGCGCTGCTCACGTTGACAAGCGCGTTCGCGAAGGCGATCGAGCTAAGCGAAGTCGGCACAATCATTGAATCCAGTGTAAGCGAAATTGGCGCGGCAGGCGCGATCGTGCGCATCCTCGATAAGGAGCGCGTTCGGCTGCGCAACATCAGCCATTTCGGCGTACCGGAGGAGTTCAATAAGCGACTGGCGGAACTGCCGCTTACCGTATCCTCGCCGTCGAGCGACGTCATCAAGACGGGCGAGCCGGTCTGGCTAGAGGCATTCAAAACCTACGAGGAACGTTACCCAGAAATCGCCGCGAGCGTGCTCTCGGCAGTCGGGACGCGATCGCATGTCACGCTGCCGCTAACCGTTGACGAAGAAGTCTTGGGCACGCTGGCGCTCGGCTTCAAAGAGGAGCGCACCTTCGACAACGAGGAACGACAGTTCTTGCTTGCCGTCGCGCAGCAGTGCGCGCAGGCGATCAGGCGGATGCTGCTGTATGAAGCGGAGCGGGAAGCGCACGAGCAAACTGCGGAAGCGCAGAAGCGGATTTCTTTCCTCGCCGACGCAAGCGAAGTGCTGGCGTCATCGCTTGATTATGAGACGACGCTGGCGGTGGTCGCGCGGCTTGCCGTCCCGACGATCGCCGACTGGTGTGCAGTCGACGTGATGCAGGAAGACGAAACGTTGAAACGGCTGGCGGTAACACACGTCGACCCGGCAAAAGTCGACTACGCCTATGAGCTTCAACGCCGTTTTCCACCGAATCCAGACGCAGCGCAAGGTGTGTACCACGTAATGCGGACGGGCGAGCCTGAATTGTACGAAGACATTCCCGACAATCTGCTCGTCACCCTGATCCAAGACCCCGAAGTGCTCCAGATAATTCGCGATCTCGGGCTCAGTTCGTCGCTGATCGTCCCGCTAAGAGTGCGCGACAAGACGCTCGGCACGCTGTCGCTGATTATGGCGGAGTCGGGGCGGCATTACTCGCACGAAGATCTGCCGTATGTCCTCGATCTGGCACGACGGGCGGCGCTGGCAATTGACAACGCGCAGCTGTACAAGCAGGCGACTCGAGACGCTTCCTAAACCGGAGGAAGCTGCGCTGATGGCGGGGATGAATTGCCGCTCTCGCCGCTTGGAATCTCAATGATCCCGGCAATACTCGCGCCGGCGAGGAGCTTCACGGTTGCGTCGAGGGCAGCCCGCGCGATCAGCGGCATATCAACGGGCACGGACACGCGGACATACTGCTCGCGATTAAGGTACTCCTCAAGCGCTGGACTTGTCCCGATAGCGGCAATCATGACCGACCGCGGATCGGTGCCTGCCGCTTCGAGAGCGCGCGCAGCCCCGACTGCGCCCAAGGCGGTCGCACAGAGGACGACGTTGAAGGGGATGCCCGCGTCCAAGAGCCGCCGGATGGCTGACTGGGCTTGTGCTTCGGTGTACCCGGCATACGCCCCGACGATCTCGGCGTCTTCGGCAACCGAGGTGAAGCCGCTGATCAAGCCATCAAGGCGGGGTTGGATATAAACGACTCCGCTGCCATCGAGCAGCACGACCGCGTTTTCCTGATCTTCCGCCCCCAACATTTCGCCGAGACGCGCGCCGGCATCGAAGCCGACCTGATAGCCGCGCAGGTCAAGCCCGACGCCAGAGTCTGACTCTACCGGCAGCAGTGATGTAAACGGCACGGCTTCGCGGTTGAGCGCCGTGACAATCGACGTGGACACGCCCGCTTCGAGTGGACAGACGATAAAGGCTTTCGCGCCTTCGAGCAGCGCCTGCTCAAGCTGCGTCCGCTGGATGTAGCTGTCCATCCCGGCGTCGAACACACGGTAGGGTAGATCATAACGCTCGGCAATGATGCCGATTTCGCGCGCAAGCGGCTCGTCTGCGCCCTCGTCCGCGCAGTTGAGAAAGGCGATGAAGCCGCGATCCCCGAGCGTTTGGCGTGCGCGGGTGATCTCCGCGTCCGATGGGATGATTTCAAGCGGCTGGCTTACTTCGTCGGCGAGGATGATTGAACGGGACTGGCGCAGCGAGTCGCGGCTGACGAACACGGCGACTGCCATAAGCAGGATGAGCGCGGCAATCAGCGCCGCCGGACGGATCATCTGCTGACTTGCAAGTGCCGGCGCAGACACGAGCGCAGTGGCGCGCTCCGGTTCAGCGCGAAAAGCAGGATAACTGCCGGTACGGATGCGTAGATCGACGGCGCTGGCGATGTCGTCAAGCATATCTGCCGCGTCGTAGTAGCGCCGTTCTGGCTGCTTTTGCAGGGCGCGCATAACGATGGTTTCTAATTTGGGGGGAATGTTCGGTTCGTAGTGGCGCGGCGGGATTGGGTCTTCCTTCAAGTGTTTATACAGCACGGCGAGGTGATTGCTGCCGCTGTCAAACGGCAGCCTTCCGGTCAGCATCTCGTATAGGATCACGCCAAGGCTGTAGATGTCAGCGCGGTGGTCACTCGGGCGCTCACCGAGCTGATCGGGCGCGATGTATGCCGGCGTGCCGATCATTTCACCCTGACTGGACGGCTCGACCAGCGGATTGATCAAGCGGGCGAGTCCAAAATCCGTCAAGTAGGCATTTTCGCTATCGTCGAACAAGATATTGCTCGGTTTAAGATCGCGGTGAATGACGCCGCGGCTGTGAGCGTAGGACAACCCCTGCGCGATCTGGGCGAAAACGGTCAGCGCTTGATTCAGGGGCAGCGCGCCGCGCTGAAGGCGGTCGCGCAGAGATCCACCGCGCATGAGGCGCATCGCCATGAACGCGGACGTGCCATCAAAGAATCCAAAGGCGTAGAGGGGCAGAATGTGGATGTGCTCGAGGGACACCAGCACTTCGACTTCTTGCAGGAAGCGCCGCCGAATGCGTTCTGTGTCGTCCGGTTCGCCGCTGATGTCGATCAGCTTGAGCGCGACAGGTCGCTTGACGGAGAGCTGAAGCGCCCGGTAGACGACTCCCTGTCCGCCTTTTCCAATGCGCTCTTGAATCAAAAAGTCGGCGATACGCCTATTGACGAAGCTGTCCAACATGTCCGTACTGCGCCTTTGCGGGCAGAATAGAGCTATAAAATTGATTATAGCGTGAAGGAGAGAGTACAATAGGATACCAAAGTGTAAAGGTGGCAGCCCCATGTACCTGAACCGAGAGCGCCGCGAGCAGATTGAGGCGCAAACCCTCGCCCCGTACGCGCTCCTGAGTCGAGACAGTTTGGGGCGCTGTTACGCACAGCCCGAGTCCGAATATCGGACGGCGTTCCAGCGCGATCGGGATTGGATCGTCCATTCGGCGGCATTTCGCCGTTTACAGTACAAGACGCAGGTGTTCGTCAACGACGAGGGCGACTATTATCGCACCCGACTGACGCACACGCTCGAGGTCGCGCAGATCGGGCGGACGATCGCACGGACGCTCGGCGCGAACGAAGACCTTGTCGAGGCGATCTGTCTGGCGCACGACCTCGGGCATCCGCCGTTCGGGCATGCGGGCGAGGATATGCTCAATCACCTGATGGAAGAACACGGCGGGTACAATCATAATCACCAGAGCTACCGCGTCGTGACCGAACTTGAACGGCGATACGAGGATCATCCGGGGCTGAACCTGACGCGCGAAACACTTTATGGGATCGCGAAGCACGAAACCGACTACAATTTGAGCCAAGTTGCCGGTTTAGACCCACGCCTGCGCGGCAGTCTTGAAGCGCAGATCGCCAATATCACCGATGAACTGGCGTACAACGCGCATGACCTTGACGACGGCTTGAATGCCGGGTTGTTCACGCCCGACGACCTAAATGGGCTTGAAATCTGGCGCGAGCTGTGCGATCGTCTGGACTGGCACGGTGACAGGCTCGACGAGATTACGCGGCACACGTTCATCCGTGAGTTGGTCGGGATGACGGTTGACGATGTCATTGTCGTGACGCTGAAGCGGCTCGAAGAACTGAAGCCGCAGTCACCGGTTGACATTCGCAGCTACAACGAGAACGTTGTCTGCTACAGCGAGCGCATGGCTCGTATGGGCAAGGCGCTGAAGTCGTTTCTGTACGAGAACATGTATTACAGCTTTCGCGTCGTGCGGATGAAGAAGCGGGCAGAGCGGTTTATCGAGCAGTTGTTCACCACCCTCGCGAAAGACCCGCGTCAGCTTCCGCCGGAGTGTCAGGTCGAAATGAAGGAGCGGAATGTCTACCGCGTCGTCGCCGACTACATCGCAAGCATGACGGATCGCAGCGCGATGCTGGAATACCGGCGGCTGTTCGATCCGACGATGCGCCCCTGAACGGTTGAGAATAGGCGAATCATGGCTAGTGAGACTGTATTAAATGGGCGCTACCGGCTGATCGCGCAGCAGGGATCGGGCGGGATGGCGGTCATCTACAAGGCGATCGACCAAGCGCTCGGGCGCACTGTCGCCGTCAAAATCCTGCGTCCCAGCTTGACGAACGACCCCGCGTTTCTGGCGCGCTTCCGCAACGAAGCGCGGAGCGTTGCCAACCTCGCACACCCGAACATCGTGACCGTTCACGACGTCGGCAGCGATGGACCGACGCATTACAT
>JAEVZT010000434.1 GCA_023392115.1 Chloroflexota bacterium | reverse complement strand
GCTTGCAGCCGACGCGCCCGCCCGCCGGTTTCGTCACCGCCACGCCGTCGCCAGCGTCAACGCCCGCGCCGGAATCCACTGAAATTCCGCCGTCCCACACGCCGGATGCAGATGTACCCGCGCCGGTGCAGCCGCCGCGCGGACCGATCACCGGAGGCTAGATCGATGCGCCTTGACGAGTATGTCTGGTCGCGCAACCCGCGCGGCTTGCACGTTTACAATGCCTTCCAGACGCCGATGGAACACTCGCGCTACAGCCATCCGCGCATGGGGTGGGCAAAACTGCTGGCGGCGGGGACGGAATACGTCGACGACTCGCAAATCCTGATGGACATGGGCATCACGCCGGTTGTCCGGCTGTACCTCGGTCGCTTTGGCGCTGCTCCGTTCAACCGCGATCTGCGCGCGATCATGGATGCGTTCGTCGCCGTCGGCGTCAAGTGGTTCGAGTTCTACAACGAGCCGAATCTCGATGTCGAGTGGCCCGAAGGCTTCGACCCCGACTGGCGTGACACCGACAACGTCATCCGCCCGCTGATGGACAACTGGCTGCTGTGGGCGGAGTACACGGTCAGCGTCGGCTGCTACCCCGGCTTCATTTCGCTGGCGGAGAGCGATAACCCGCGTTACTCGTCTGTCCTGTGGATGGACGCCTTCTTGAACTATCTCGGGCAGAATCATTTCGAGCGTTTCCAGCGCGTGATGGCGAACGGCATGTACGTCGCCACGCACCCCTACATCCTGAACCACTTCTATCAGGAGCAGCCGGGCGGCGGTCCGTTGAGCGCGCGACCGCCGGAAACGCAGAACGCGCGCGAAGGCGGCTGGCACTTCGAATACCCCTACGATCCGATCAGTCAGGCGAATGACCCCGGGCGGACGGTTTACGGCGGGACGCCGCTGACTCCTTACGGCGATCCGGTCGGCTTGCTGGCGATGGGGCGGATGTTCAACGAGCGCGCGGCGGCGCTGTTCGGCGCGCAAGCCGTGCCCGTCCTCGGCACGGAAGGCGGCATCTTTCCGTTCCGCGACGGCATGCACCAGCAGGATACACGCTACCCGCCATATAACGAGCAGAGCCATGCGGAAGCAACGCTTGCCATGTTCGAATGGATCGCGCGGTCAGCGCCGCCGTGGTTCTTCGGCGTGACGCTGTGGAAAGAGGATGATTACTACGTGCCGGGACCCGCGCCGGCGATCGGGAGGCTGGCGGAAACGCCGCCGGTGCTTAAAGATGTGCCGCCGATCGAAGTCATGGGTCCGGGGATCAGCATCATCACGCCGGAAGTGCCGGGTCCGGGACCGATTCACGGGCAGGCGGATTTCCACATCGTTCTGCTCGCGCCGGGACTTGAGGCGAGCTGGTTCTTCGACACGGCGCAAGCCTACTGGAATTTGTTCCGCCCAATGGTGACGACGCGCAGCGAACTGATCGACTTCATCCCGAACACGAAGAGTCTCGCGGTGACGGTCATCTCGCCGCCTGACATGATCGATACGATGCGGCTGGCGATCGAGTCGCGCTACCCGAACGTCTGGTTCGACCTGATCATCGCCGACGACATCAACGACGTGCGCGACACGCTCAATGGGCGCGTGCGCGTCAACCGTCGTTTTGGCTGACGCGCCACGCCAGCGGGACGGCGAAACGCGGATTCGTCACCTGCCCGTCGACGATGTCTGCGCCGGTGTAAAGCGTGGCGATCGTCCCTGTCTGCGCGTCGAGCGCCAGCAGATCGTCATAGGCGCGGGTTGTCCCGCCGCGCTGGCGGGCGGCGAGCGCCAGCAGTCCGTCGTCGGGCGTGATGGCGGCTAGAGTCGACGCGGGGACGCGGGCGATCCGCGACGGCGTGCCAAGCGCCAAGTCGAGCGCGAACAGCGCGTCGTCCTGTCCGCCCGATCCGCTGTGGTAGTACAGGCGTGTGCTGTCTGGCGAAAAGACCATGCCGCCAGTGCGGTCCCCGCCAAGCTCGATGATCACCGGCGCTGACGGCTGCGCTAGTTCCAGCGCCATCAGCCGGTTCTGATCGCCGTTCGGCGACGTGACCGGCAGCGCCAGCCAACTGCCGTCCGGCGAAAAGACCGGCGCCCCCATCGTCCCAGCGTCGTACTGCGGAAACACCGCCTGCCTTTCGACGACTTGTTCGATCGCCAGATCGGGCAGGTGGAGCGACATCAACGCGGCTGTCCCCGCCGTGACGCCGTCCGGGACAGTGAAATAGGCGATGCTGCCATCCGGCGCGAAAAAGACCTCGTTCGTCCCGGCGAACGGCACAAACGCGCCGGGGGATCGGTTTTCGACATGCAGCGCCGCGCTGCGCTCTTCGAGGTCAACTGTATAGACCTGCCAGTGGGTGCTTGAGTCGCCGCGCTGACAGCGCCGCCCGACCACCATCAGCGCCGCGGGATCGCGCTGCGCGATCGCCGCGCTCGTGAACCAGCAGTCGGTCTGGCTTTGCGTCCCGATCGGTGTGATAGTGACGATTTCACGGGCTTCGACGCCGTCCCAGACGAAGACCGACGCTTCATCCGCCCGCCCGCGATCGTTGGCGTAGAAGCGGACGAACACGGCGCGATCATCGGCAAGCTGGAAGGCGGTCACGCCGGAGAACGCGGCGACCTCGCCGGTGCTGGCGGCGTCGAAAATGCGCAGCGTGCCTTCAGCGTAGATGCCGAGCGTGGGGTCGGGATGGTAGTCGATGTAGGCGAATCGCGCCCCGTCGGGCGAAAATGCCAGCGCCTCGCCCGCGCGGCAGGCGAGCAGTTCGAGCGAGTCGTCGATGGTGACCGGCGGCAGCGCCCCGTCCATCAGCATAAACGCGCCGGTGCTGCCGCCGACGAAAAAGGCGAAGAAACGGCTGTCCGGCGAGATGCCCGCGCCGCAGGGGACGACCGATGCGCCAGCGGGTACGTCGAGCAGCGGCGTAATCTCGCCATCTAGCCCGATCAGGCTGACCCGACCGCCGGACTGCCCCGACGCGCGGTCAATCCATGCGAGCATCTGGGTATCGTCTGCGGCGGCATTCCACAGAGCTGGCGGCGGCACTTCATCGCGCCCCCCCACCGGGACGAA
>JAEVZT010000426.1 GCA_023392115.1 Chloroflexota bacterium | reverse complement strand
CGTCAGACTTGGCGTTTCGGTCGGTTTTGGCGTCCTTGTCGCGGACGGCGGCGGAAGCGTTTCGGTCGGCGCGAGCATCGGCGGGAGCGTCTGCTCGACCGTTGGGATGCCGGAAATGATGCTCGGCAGAACGGTTGGCGTCTCTGAAACGGCGCCGGGCTCAAGGGCGATGCCGTAGAGATCATCCGGTCCGCGCAGGATGAGATTGCTCACGTTGCGCAGAGCGATCGCGCCGAGTCCGGTGACGATCGCCGCGAACACCGTCACCCCCATGAGCGCGGTCGAGAACAGGAATAACCTGCCGCCCCAGCGCGCGGCAATTCGGCGCGAGCGCCACGTAGTCTGGCTCTTGCGGCTGATGCGTATCTGGATCACGGCGATGATGAACAGCAAGACGCCCAGCCCGAAAGCGCCGAGGATCAGTGATGGTAGAAAGGAGATCAGTTCACGTTCTTGCATAGTTTTCATTATAGCGCACCACAAAGCCGCATGACAGGCGTCAGGCAGTCAACCCTTGTTACGAATTGTTAAATGCGGTAATTTTCATGCCGTTGATACAATGAGGTTGCTATGCCCGATTTACAAGAGCGTATCGATGACCTGCGCCAAGAGCTCGAAGCGCTGCCGCCGGATGTTGATCCCGCGGCGCTCTCTGAACTGGAACGCCGGGCGCGCTCACTCCTGACCGACGCAAAAAACACGCTGTACGAAACCGCAGCGCAGACCTTATTCGCCGATCTGGCGCGCTTGAGCAGCCCGACGTCGCCGGTCGCCGCGACCGTGCGCGGTCTGCTGCGGCGGGCGCGCATTCGTATTGAAATTGCCGGGGATGAGGACGATGTCGACGAGGCGATCGACATTCTGGCAGAGGCGCTGTCGCTCAACCCGCACGATCCCGACGTAATCGCCATGCTCGAAGAAGCGGGCGGCGACAACTCGCAGGCGCAGCAGCGCGTCAACGACCTGTTCACGCGCTACGGCGTGCAGCGGAACGCGCCCCCCGCGCGCCGCTCGCCCGCCGACGCGCGCCCCGAAGTGCCGGACATCAGCGGCAACGGCGGAACGTCGCAAAGTCCCACGCCACCGCCCGCGTCGCCGCCGGTGTTCCCATCGCTCGACAGGGAAAGCACGCGCGAAACGCCCGCCATCCGGCGCACCGGCACGATGCCGAGCGTCGGCGGCGACCTCGACGCGGCGCTGTCCGAGATCACGCAGGCATATTACGCCGGCGACTATCAGCTTGTCGTTGACCTTGCGAACCGCGTGCTGGCGCAAAATCCCGGCAACCCGACGGCGCTCGAATACCACCAGAAAGCCGAAGACAACCTGATTCGCGGCGTCGTGCCGGATCACCGCATCCCGTTCGACGCCCGCGTCGCCTACAACCGCGCCAACTCGCTCGTCCGCGCCGGCAATTACGACGAAGCCGAACGCCTATACCGCGAAGCGCGCGATCTGGCGGAACGGTCGGGCATTCTCAGTTGGAAGGACGCCGAACAAGCGCTGCTCGACATTCAAGACCTCGCGCTCGCCCGCGAAATGATCAACGAGGGCGACCGCCTGATGTCGAATGATCAGTGGGCGGAAGCGCTGCGCAAGTACGAAGGCGCGCTGCGCGTCGTCCCGAATGATCCGCAGGCGGAAGAACGCATCGAGAAGGTGCGCCGGATTCAGGGCGACACCGAAGGCGCAGCCGCGCAGTTGAGTATGCTCGGCGGCTCGCTCGGCGATCAAGGGGCGCAGCTTCAGAACATCCTGAACATCATCGCCCGCGTGCGCCAGCTTCTGCCGAACAGCCAGCGGCTGTCGCAGCTTTCGCAAGACGTGAATAACCGTCTCAACGCGATCAAGACGCAGATCACCGAGCAGGCGCAGTCGGCGCTCAACCGCGCCAACGCCGCGACGACGCTCGAAGAACGGCTCAACCTGACTAATGAGGCGCTCGGGCTGCTCGAATTGGGCGTCAAGCTCGATCCCGGCGATCAGGTGATGTCGGAACTGCTGCTCAACACGCGCACCTCGGCAAGCGACATGCAGCGCGCCCGTCAGGTGATCGAGCGGGCATCGACGCACATCGCCCAGAATTACGACAACGAACTGCTGCAAGCGCGGTCGATGCTCAGCGGGTTGATGAATTACGCGCAGGACACGCGCTACCGATCGGTCGTCAACGACCTGCTGACGCGCTACATCGAACGAGCGGCGGCGGCTGTCGAGGACGGCGATGTCGCCGAGGCGCAGGCGCTGTTACAGACCATGCGCGACGAACCGTTCAACATCCTCGGGCGGCGCACTGAGGTCAACCGGATCGAAAGCCAGATACGCCAGCTTCGCCAGCGCGGGCAGCTGCGCGCGGCGGGGATCATCGGCGCGAGCATCATCGTCATCCTACTGGTAGCGTTCGCCTCGCGCCCGACATGGGAAGCGGTGCTGTTCCCCTCGCCCACGCCGACGGCGACCGGGACGTTCACGCCAAGCCACACGCCGACGGCATCTGACACGCCAACGCCAAGTGATACGCCGACGC
>JAEVZT010000396.1 GCA_023392115.1 Chloroflexota bacterium | reverse complement strand
GGATCGAGCAGGTCGGGATCGGTGTTGGTTGTAATGACCGTCGGCAGGCGGTGCGAGTAGCGATAGTTTAGCAGTTGGAACAACTTCTCCTGCGCCCACGCGCTCGGGTTTTCGACGCCGAGATCGTCGAGCACCAGCATCGGCGCGGCGCGCAGGCGGTCGAACATCTCGTCATAACTGACTTCCGACGACGGACCATACGTTCCGCGCAGGTAATCGAGCAGGTCGGGCGTCGTGATGAACAACACCTCTTCCTCGCGCTCAAGACGCACGTTGCTCACCGCTGCCGCCAGATGCGTCTTGCCGCAGCCATATGTCCCCTCGATCAGCAGCCAGCCGTCGGGGTTCGCGGCATAGGTCTGTGCGACGTTGAGCGCGTAAGTCAGCGATTTCTGCTGACCGGGCGTAAGCATCGGCACGTCGGTCTGGAAGGTGTCGAACGTCTTGTCGGCGAACGCCTCTAGATTGCCGAGCTTACGCAGTTTTGCCTTGCGCTGCGGGTCTGCCTGATTGTTCGGGCAGCGGAATAACTGCCCGAACTGCGGGTGATCGACCGGCAGATCGTAGCGCACGTAGCCCAGCCCGCCGCAGATCGACTCGCGTCCGCACAGCGCGCACAGCGTCGGTTCTTCAGCGTCCGATGAGATCGACGTATTCTTCGGAGGTATGGCGTCTTCCATCCCGTTCAGCAGGTCTTTGATCGACCTCATGGCGTTTACCCTCTTTCTGCCAGCGATCTAAGATGGCTTGAATGAAGCGCCAGCTGCGCGCGTTGCTGTGGACGGCGATCCGCACCGCTTCTTCAAGCCACCCCGCCGGGAATTCGTGTTCGGCGTCTCGCAGCGCCTCGGCGATCATCGGCGTCAGCGGACCAATATTCGCCTCGTAAAGCCGGTAGATGTTCGGGCGCTCCGGCATGATTTCGACAGGGAACGCCTCGTCTCCCGGCTGCCAGTTCCCTCGCTCGATCTGCTCAACCGCGGTTCGACCAAGTTCGGTATTTATAAAGTACAACCGCTCGACCCCTTCGCCAAGCACCACCTCGGCGCATAAGAGAGTCTTTCGTTCGCAAGCGCTCGCAAGCGCGTCGTCGAGCACCGCGCCCGGCTCAAACTCCAGCCCTGCCAGCCCCGCCATGAACGCCGGATTGTTGGCGAAATCGCGGCGGCGCAGGTAGCGGAAGCGCCCCTCGCGCTGCTGGACTGCCCAAAGCGCGTAGAGCGTGACTTTCAGCTCCGCCACATCCTCGATCAGCGGCAGCAGCTCGCTGATAAACGTCGACGGAATTGAGAAGGTAGACTGCCTGCCGGGTGGAAAGCCGGTGAATTTCTGCGTCATAAGCCGCTCAAGTCGATGGTCGTCGTGCGCGCGTCGGAGAACTTGGTGAGCGATTTCTCGAAATGCAGCCCGATCGTGCCGGTCGGACCGTTACGGTGCTTGGCGACGATCACGTCGGCTTTGTTCGGGAATTCCGTTGCCTCGTTGTAGACCACATCGCGGTACAGGAACGTCACGATATCCGCGTCCTGCTCGATGCTGTTGTGGACAATGCAGTCATTGGCGACGAAGTTGCTCAAGCCGGGTACCGTCAAATCGAACACCTCGGTTTTTCCATCCGGCTCAATCGCGTCGATACGATCCCAGTAGACATCGCTCACATGAGAATGCTCTTGCTTGCTTGCTTTGTACAACCAAGCCTCGCTGCTTGCTCCCCTCTCCGAATTAGGGGAAGGGGTGGGGTCAGCAACCACAAGACTTGCCGGAACTGCAATGAATTCAAGGTGTTCCAGTCGCGGCAGCGCGATATGATCATTCGGCGCCAGTTCATCGAGACGTTTCCACCCCTGCATGGTCAGAAATTTGTGATTGCCGGTAGCGCGAATCGTCCGTCCCAAGCGAGTTGTCAGCTTATAGACCGGCTTGACGCCGGTGCAGAATGCGTTGCTCACCTGCGCGCGTTCAAGCTTCCACGTCTCCGGGTTCACGCTGAGGACGTTGAAACCCTGCTGCCCTACGAGTTTTTTGATCGGCGTGTACGTCCCGCTATCTGGCATGTAGATTAGGGTGTCACCTGTAAGACATCCCGATTCTCTCAGGTCGCTCAACTGCGGGCGCTTGTCCTGCCGCTGCTCGACAGCGCGCGAAAGCTGCGCGGCGGAAAACAGCGGCACGTTGAGTTCGCGCGCGAGTTCCTTCAGGCTGCGGCTGATGTAGCTGATCTCCTGCACGCGGTTGTTCTCGTAGCCGCCGCCCGCGTTCATGAGCTGCATGTAGTCGACAATCACGAGGTCAAGCCCGAACTCGTGCGCGATGCGGCGGCACTTCGTCCGCATCTGGATCGGCGTGATGGCGGGTGAGTCGTCAATAAAGATCCGCAGGTTGCCAAGCCGTCCGGTTGCCTGCACGAAACGCGACCATTCCTGCGGCGTAAGCTGTCCGGTGCGCAGCTTTTGCGTGTTGATGCCCGTTTCCATTGAGACGAAACGCTGGACAATCTGATCGTTGCCCATTTCCATCGTGAAGATCAAGATGCGCGCGCCGAGCTTCGCGGCATTCAACGCTACTGACAGCAGGAAGGACGTGTTATGGCTGACAATGCCATTACCGACAAACGCGTGTCCATCTGGCACGGTCAGGTCATAGCAGTGCTGCATCCCGGCAGCTTCAACATGGGCAAGCTCATCCCAAACGATTCGCCCATCTTCAAAAACAGCGATGGCGTCATCCTGTTCAAGAAGTTCGAGCGGTTTCCAAATGCGTTTACCACTTCGAGTCCACACGAGCACCGGATGCACATACGTGCCTGTGAGGGTATAACCGGCGCGGGTGTGAAGCCGCAACGTTGGCTTGATACCGCTGTCATAAAAGTGCGACGTGTACTTCATGCCGTCCGGCGTTTGAACGCCGATTTCCAGCGGGTAGAAGCTACCGCCTTCTTCATCATTGTTCCCCTCACCGCTCGGCTTCAACGCCTCGATCGGCAGCAGCCCGAACTCCGTCGGGATCAGTGTGTCGCCGGTGACGCACTTCCCCATCCCCGGGCGCCCCGCGAAAATCAGCAAGTCGCTGCGCTGCAAGCCGCCGAGCAGTTCGTCAAGGTCGCGAAAGCCGGTCGGCAAGCCGAGCGGCTCGTCGGGATGCTGCATCAGGTGTTCGATGCGGTCAATGTAGGTGTTGATCGCCTCACGCATCGGCACGAGATCGCGGCGCAGGTTGCGCTCAGTGACGCGGAACAGGCGCGACTCAGACTCGCCCGTCACTTTCTCGATCGGGAGCTGCTCGTCAAGCGCCAACGCCTTAATCTCGTCGGCGGCGACGAGCAGGCGGCGGCGAACGGCGGCGCGCTCGACAAGATGCCCGTAGACTTCAGCGTGAACGGAGGTCGGCGTGTTGTTGATCAACTGGAGCAGGTAAGCCGCGCCGCCGAAGTCGTTGAGCCGTTCAGCCGCGCGCAGTTCTTCCTGCACCGTCACGAAATCAATCTGATCGTTACGGTCAGTGATCCGCGTCAGCGCTTCCCAGATGTAGCCGAGGCGCAGGATGTAGAAGTCTTCGGCTTTCAGGAACGAGGCCACCCCCAGAAACGCTTCCGGGTTGGTCAGAACCGCGCCGATCACTGCTTCTTCGGCTTCTTGACTGTATGGCGCAAAGCTCAGAATGTTCGCGTTTTGTCCCGCATAGGGTGAATTCGTCATAGCGCCTATCAGAGAGAAATAAAACGGCGTGCCGTTCGAGAACCGCAGCGCCGTTATCGTCTAATGCAGGTTGTCTCCCACTCCCCACACACGGCGAGGATGGGGGCTTATTCTTCTTCGTCGTCGAGGTCGTCGAGGTCGAGGGTGTTGACGAAATCTTTGAAGGCACTCAAGCGGTCTTCGCTCAGTTCTTCCTTGGCGCTGCCCAAGTGACGTTCCACGTCTTCTTCCGGTTCGATCGAGTGGCGCTCCATCACCACGTCCTGCACGAAAATCGGCACTTTCGCGCGCACGGCGAGCGCGATGGCGTCGCTCGGGCGCGAGTCGATCTCAACCTGTCGTCCCTCGACATCGATCACGATACGGGCGTAATACACGTCATGCCGCAAATCGCTGATCAAAATGTGGACAACTTTTCCCCCAAGTTCGCGGATCATCGATTTCAGCAAGTCGTGTGTCAGGGGGCGCTGAGGCGGCATCTCCTGAAGCTCAATGGTAATCGCGTCCGCTTCACACGGACCGATCCAGATCGGCAGGTAGCGATCGCTGTTCGTGTCCTTGAGGATCACGATACGATATTGAGACATGAGGCTCACGCGAATGCTGTCGATTACTACTTCTATCATGGTAGTTTTCTGTATCCTAAATTGCTCGCGTACATCCGGGAACTGGTGTCCACTACTGCCGATTATACACCAGTCGGTGCTTGCGGCAACCACGAATTGACCGGATGTTCTGTGCTTTCAATTTCGCCGCGCTTCGCCTATGATGAGCGTCGTCAGGCAAAGGACACGCCCATGTTGAAGGGGATTTTCATTGTCGGCTTAATCGCCATGCTATCTGGCTGTCAGGCGCAGCCGTCGGTACGCTATGCGCTCGGCGAAGTGCTGCTCGAAGAAGGTTTTAGCGAGAGTTTCGCTTGGGAAAGCTACGTCAACGCCGACCAGCACGTCGACTTCCGGGTGCTCGACGGTGTCTACCGAACGCGTGTCAGCAATACCGGCTTCATCTGGGGCTTGAATTCGCAGGCACACGGCGATGTCGTGATCGAGGTTGAAAGCACGCAGCTCTCCGAATTCCGCAACAACGCCTATGGCGTTATGTGCCGCGCCGCGACGAGCAACAACGGCGACGGCTACTATTTCCTGATCAGCGGCGACGGCATGTACTCGATCCGCCGCGGCGCAGTTGACCAGATCGCGCCGCTGATCGAATGGCGGCATACGTCAGCCGTCCGTCAGGGGCAGGCGATCAACCGGATTCGCGCCGTCTGCGTTGGTGACTATCTAGCGCTGCACGTCAACGATCAGTTCGTCGCGGAAACGCGGGATTCACGGTACCGAGAGGGATTTGCCGGGTTGTCGGCTGCCGTCGCCCAAGGCGGAAGCGTCGACGTGGCGTTCGACGATCTCACCATCTGGTCGGCGGCACTAAGCGAGTAGGAGCAAGTACGAGCCGACTCTTCTTTATCAGGGTGCAGCGAAATGCCCGAGCCAGCGAATCCCGCTGAACTGCGGCTGGATGACGTTGTAGAGTGCTTTGTCGGCTGTCCAGCACTCGCAGTTGAACCTGTCTGCCAGCGCAACATATTGCGCATCATAGGTGCGCGGCATGTTGAAACGGGAGGCAATTTCGAAGGCATGCGTCATTAACGCGTCCTCATCATAGAGATCGATGGGATACGCGAGCAGCCTCTCCAAGAGCGGAAGCCCCTCTGCGTAGGTAATGCGTTTCTGGAACACAGCTTTTCGAACGACGGCGACAAGTTCATAACGGAACAAGCGCGGCGCGACCAAACGCGTTTGCGCGCTTGTCCACATACTCAGAAGTTTTTGCGCTTCAGTCGTCAACGGTTCGTCGGGCAGGACGCTTGCGAGAAGGATGTTTGAATCGACGACGACTCTCAACCTTCCTCCTCGCGCACTTCGCGTAGGAGGCGCACCACATCAACCCGATGCGCTTCCCCGTACTTATCACGCATCGCTTTCTGAAGCGCCTGAACGCTTTCCAGCCAGTTCTTGAAGTCGAACGCTTGCGTCAAGTCAGCTTCTTGCTCGATCTGCCGGCGGACGCGCTGCCGCGCTTCTTTGTCCAACTGGCGGAATTTCTCGATGATCTCGCGTTCCAACGCGCTCATGACTCATCTCCCTCGCGTTGACTGATTCGACATGCGCCCGCTCACCTCATGTTACTCGTCCTCGTCGACCGGAATGATCAGTTCCTGCCCGATGTTGAGCCGGTCGGGATTGGTCAGGTCATTCGCCTCGATGATGTCCGCCATGCGCACGCCGAAGCGCTGGGCGATCGTGAACAGGGTGTCGCCGGGGCGAACGCGGTAGACTTCACCGGCGACGGCTGTCGCTTCGGAGTCGGGCTCGTCTGTCTCGTCTGTCTCGTCAGCCTCGTCGGTTTCTTCCTCGTCGGCTTCGACAGCCGCCAGCAGCGCAGGATCGCAGTCAGGGATCAGCAGTTGATCGCCGGGGAACAGGACGGGCGGGTC
>JAEVZT010000363.1 GCA_023392115.1 Chloroflexota bacterium | reverse complement strand
GCCACGAGTGCAGCGCCATCATGCCGAGGATGAGCGCGCCGATAAAGATGTTATAAGCCAGCCCCGGCACGCCAACCATGACGATGCCGTTGCGCATCATGCGCAGGATGAACACGCCAATGACCGTGCCGATAATCGTGCCGCGCCCGCCGCTCAGCGCTGTCCCTCCAATCACGACCATGGCGATTACTTCGAGTTCATAACCCGTGCCGCTGTTCGGGTTGGCAGCGGCGACGCGGATTGAGCTTGTGATGCCGGCATACGCGGACATGAACGCCGTCAGCATGAACAGCATCATTTTCGTCCGTGACACGCGGACGCCACGCGCGCTTGCCGCGCTGGGGTTGCCGCCTGCCGCTTGAATCCAGTTCCCGGCTTTCGACTGCGTCAGCACGTAGCCGAGGATGACCGCGAAGAGGATGAACCAGATTATCGAGGCATAAACGCGGAACTGACCGATGAAGAAGTCGCCAACCAGCAGTTCCATCAACGGCGAGTCGGCTGTCCACGTGCGCTGCGGGAAACCGTCGGTTATATAGAGCGCCGCGCCGCGAACGACGAGCAGCATCCCTAATGTCACGAGAAACGAAGGGATTTTGAGCCGAGTGACGAACCAGCCGCTGAAGAAGCCGATCGCGAGAGCGATGAGCATGGCGATCAGGAAGCCGACTTCGAGCGACGCGATGCCCGCATTGTAGAGCGTCCACATCACGATCGGGGCGAAACCGAAGACCGAACCGACCGACAGGTCGAATTCACCTGCCGTCATGAGCAGGGTCATGCCGAGTGCGATCATGCCGAGTTCGGGCGTAAACGCGAGCAGGTTGCTGACGTTGCCCGTCGACAGGAATGTTGACGACAGCAGCGAGAAGACGACGATCTCGACGACGAGCAGGACGAATGGTCCAAATTCAGGACGCGAGATCAGCCGTTGAAAGAGGGAGCCTGACCCGAAAGCCACCCCGGACTCTGATCTGGACATGATTCTTTGGATGAACGAGGATGATCGCATCGAATTCTTAGTACTCTTCAACTCTAGATACGAAATAATCGAGATGAGGCTGGAGTTGTCCGCCAGCCTCATCCGGTCGTGCAATTATAGATCACAACCCATGCAGCGCGTTATGCGCTGCTGCACTTTCAAGACGACTACGAGCCGCTCGTCATGATGTCGAGATAAGTCTGCGCCGCATCCGCTTCATAGAGCGTGCCGACGATGACATCGAATCCCGGCGGAATGCCAGCCGCAGCCATCGCCGCCATCGACAGACCGATGTAGCTCGTCGCTTGCGGATCTTGCCACATTGCCGCGTTGACGTAACCGTCGAGGACTTCCTGCGCCGTTTCGGGCGAGTTGCCCCAACCGACGACCGGAATATCGCCGGCGGCGACGCCGACCTGATCGAAGACGCGCGCGATGCTGCCCGTGACAAGATCGCCCAAGCCGATGATGGCGTCAATGTTATCGCGGTTGGCGGTCAGGTAGTCGGACATGCGGGTGATGATTTCCGCCTGATCAAGCGTGGCTTCGGTGATCTCGTACTCGATGCCGAGCGGGTCGAAGACGCTGGAGATGCCTTCGGTCTCGAGCACCTGATAGGTCGCGCCGGGGACTTCCACCGGCATCCACACGAAATCGCCGGATTCGACGAAGCCGTTGTCGACAAGGTACTGCGCCCAGCGCCGACCGATGACCACGTTATCGCCACCGACATAGGCATCGCGCCCGCTGTTGGCGTCTTAAGTGTTGATGATGACGACCGGAATGCCGGCGGCGTGGGCTTCACTGATGACCTCGTTCAGCGTGCCCGGATCGGGCGTGCTGGTGACGATACCGGCTGCGCCGGCAGCGATCGCCGCGCGGAAGGCTTCCTGATGCGAGGGGACATCGCCACTGTGGAACGACGTGCGGACTTCGTTCCCCGTGTCGGCTGCCCACTGCTCAGCGCCTTGCAGGAAGTATGTCCAGACCGGGTCGGTCGGTGAGCCGTGCGAAATCCAGTAGAAGACCGCCGAGTCTTCCTGTGCCGAACCGATTGATGGAACTGCCATCAAGATAAAGAGGAGTGCAACCAACAACGCCATTGAGAGTCTTTTTAACACGCTCCGCTCCTTTTGGTGAAAGAAGTATTCTTCTATTCGTCGCTCTATTACGGAAGCAGACGATTGCCCTCAAGATAGCTCGAGTTGAGGGGCTTGTCAACCGACTGCGCGGGCAATCGTTTCAAGTTGGCTCGTCCCAAAGCCTCCCTTATAGACGTGGAGTGGGGCTGTGAAGTCAGTACAATAGACGGCTTGGGCAGCAACAACGCAGTGCATCGACGTCATTACTGCGAACTACTTAGCGCTGCCTATGAACTACTTCTTTGAGACGGTACTGGACATGTTACACGGTTTTCTTGACAGCATTCGCCGCATCTTCTATCATTGTGGCAGTTGAATAAACTGCCTGCTTGGAATAAATATTCACTATGAACAAGCGAGCTCACATGAAGAAGACATGCTTTCTACCCCGCTGGCTGCTCGTCCTCATCTTAGGAACTGCAATTTCCGGCTGCACGATCGCCACGATTCGTCCGCTTGACCCGGACACTGGAAAAGCGATCATCGGCAACGAGGATCAGCAGTTCAACGCGGCGACTTATGTATCGCAAATTTGGAATGCACAGGTTGTCCCGGCGCTGCAAGAGAGCGCGAACGACGTCAACACGGTTCTCGACGCGCTGCGCGAAAACCGTAACTCAGGGTCGCAGACCTACGGGCGCAGCGACGGACGCCAGCCGTACAGCTTCCTCGTCACGGGAAGCGGCACGGTCACGAGCGTCAACACTGAGTCGCGGGCGGGACTGGCGCTGGTCGATACGACGGGCGACGGCGAACCTGACATTTCGCTGGCAATTGGTCCCGTCATTCGCGGGACGGCGCTGCGCGACGGCTTGCCGTTCATCTCTTTCAACCAATTCACGAATCAGATGGAATTTGCCGGTGTCTCGAACGAGATGCACAACCTGATCAACTCAAGCGTGCTTGCGCCGCTCGGCGATGCCGAATCGCTCGCCGGCAAGCAGGTGACGTTTTCCGGCGCGTTCACGCTGAGCGCCCTCAACGCGGTGATCATCACGCCGGCGATTCTGACGGTGAGCGGCTAATATGAATGTGCAGCCCCAAACCACACCCGGCGAA
>JAEVZT010000359.1 GCA_023392115.1 Chloroflexota bacterium | reverse complement strand
ACGAGCTGCCCGTGCGCGTTGAACGACTCGAGCCTTTCGCCGCTGCCCGCATCCCAGAGGATGACAAGGTTCTCGACCGCCGTCGCGATACGCACGCCGTCGGGGCTGACGGCGAACTGCTGGATCGCGCCTCGGCTCAGGATTTCGCCCGCGATCAGACTGCCGCCCGCGCGCGTGTCCCACAGCAGCACATTCGGGTCGACGCCGACGGACGCCAGCGTGTGCCCGTCGGGACTGAAGGCGATCCCCCAGACCGCCGTCCGATGTCCGTTGTAGATTTCGCTCGTTCCCGCGCCCATATCCCACACCCGAACCGCGCCGTCAGCGCCGGCAGAGGCGAGATACTGGCTGTCGGCGCTGAACGCGAGGCTGCGGATCCAGTTCTGATGACCGAGAAGCTGCGCGAGATGGTCGCCGCTGATGGCATCCCATAAGTGGATTGTGTTGTCCGCGCCCGCCGTCGCCAGCCATGAGCCTTCGGCGCTGAAGGCGACTGCCAGCACCCAGTTTGTGTGTCCGGTCAGCGGCTCGCCGGTTGGCTCGCCCGTTTCGCTGTCCCAC
The DNA here is from genome assembly GCA_023392115.1 of Chloroflexota bacterium. Classification (GTDB taxonomy): domain Bacteria; phylum Chloroflexota; class Anaerolineae; order Aggregatilineales; family Phototrophicaceae; genus Flexifilum. The sequence continues at coordinate 3,147 of JAEVZT010000359.1, read as the reverse complement.
AGGCGCGCCGTCATGTCCGCGCTTCCTGATACGATCGCGCTGCCGTCGGGGCTGAAGGCGACGTCCCAGACGACATCTTCATGCCCCGCAAGTTCGTGAATCAGTGCGCCCGACGCCGCATTCCAGATGCGCACCATGTTGTCGTCGCCGCCGCTGGCGATCCGGCTGCCGTCAGGGCTGAAGGCGACAGTTCGCGCCTCGGTCGAGTGCGCGGCGATTGGCTCGCCGATGGGGACGCGCGACGCCGCGTCCCAGAGGATGATCGTCCCGTCGCCGCCCGCCGTCGCCAGCCTGCTCCCGTCAGGGCTGAACGCCAGCGCGTTGATCAGGTGCGGCGCGGTGATCGTCTCGATCAACCGACGCGTTCCGGTTTCCCAGAAGTAGAGCGTGCCGTCGCGCGCGCCGACGGCGAGCGTCTGCCCGTCGGGGCTGAAGTCTGCCCCGCGCAGACCGCTGTCTGTGTGCAGAAACGCGGTTAGGTGTGGACTGTACTGAAGCTCCGTCAGCAGGCTGTTGCGGGCTTCGAACGTGTCGTAGGCGTTCAGCCCCTCGATGCTCAACAGCAGCGCTAGATCGAGCCGGTTGGCGTTGACAAGGGCGGCGGCGGCAAGCTCGCGCGAGCGCGAAATCTGGTTTTCAAGCTGCGCCCGCTGCTGCCCTTCGAAGGCGAACAGGGCGCTGATCACGGCGACCAGCGTGATCGTCGACAGCGTGACAATGACGACATTACGCAGAAGCTGCGACCGCTTGCGCCCGGCGATGCTTTCGAGCAGGTAGGCGTTTTCGACTTCGCTCAGGACGATGTGCCGGCTGTCGAGCAGCGGCTCGAACGCGACGAGCCGCGTCCCCTGCGCCAGAAAGCTGCGATCGCGCGCCGCCGTCTGCCACTCGTCGGCGGCAGCCGTCAGGCTTGTGTGCAGGCGCAAATCGTCGCGGCTGGCGTCGATCCAGCTGCGCAGGCGCGTCCATTCACGGATCAACGCTTCGTGGGCGATCTCGACGGTTGGCGCGCGCGTCGACGGATCGTGGTCAAACGTCAGCAAGCGGTATTTGCCGTAAGCATCGAGCGCGGCGCGCAGGGCTTCCTTCTTGATGCCGGTGAATTCTGCCAGCGGCACGCGCCGCCGCGTCTCCGTCACCGGGTCGACGAGGCGCAGGAAGACCTGCCGCGCGGCAGCTTGCGCGTCTTCGTCCAACCCTTCGTAAATCTCATCGGCGCGGCGGGTGAGCGCGCCGAGGATGCCGCCGCTGGCGCGGTAGGCTTGGAGCGTCAGCAGGCGACCAACGCGCTGCTCGAACAATTCCGTCAGGGCATACTGCAGCAGCGGCAGCGCGCCCGGCTGCTCGTTCACGTCCTCGATGATCGTCGATACCAAGCCGCGCTCAAAGCGGACTTCCTGCTGCTCCGCCGGACGCTCGATGGCGCGTTCCATTTCCGCCAGCGTCAGCGGCAAAATGACTTCCGTGTTGCGGCGCACGAGGTCGCCAAAGCCGGCATACAGCAGCGGTCGATCGTAAAAGTCGGCGCGCAGCGTGAGGATAACCTTCAGCCGCCGCCCCTCGCCCGTGACCGCCGTCAGCAGGGCTTGCAGGAAGCGCAGGCGCTCGGCTTCGTCGTTGACGAGCGTGAACAGTTCTTCAAACTGGTCGATGAACAGGACAAGGCGCGCGTCTTTGTGCCCGGGAAGCTCGATCGCTTCCAGCCACTCGCCGCGACGCAGCTTTTCGTCCATGTCCTCGCTGACGCTCGTAGACACGCTCAAAAGGGCGGTATGCAGCTCGGCGAACGGATCATCTCCCGGCGTCATCGTCGAGATGAACCACGACCGCGACATCGGGATCGCCCCTTGGCGCAGCATCGGGATCACGCCCGCCATGATCGCGCTCGACTTGCCGCTGCCGCTCGCGCCGATGCAGACGACAAAATCGCTCTCGCGCAGCCGGTTGAGGACGCGCTCGCTGAAGTCTTCCCGCCCGAAGAAGTCGCCCGCGTCGGCGACGGCGAACGCGCGCAGCCCCTTATACGGGTTCTTCGGCTCGGCGCTGTTCATGATGATGCGCGTTGTCCGCGCCGCGCCGGTACTTGGCAGGATGAAGCGCGCGGCTTCTTTCTCGTCGACAGGCTCGCCGATTGAGCGGCGGAATTCGGCTGCCATCACCAGCGCGTCGGGGAAGCGGTCGTGCGGGTTGGGCGACATCGCCTGCCAGATGACGTCGTTGACCTCGATCGGCAGATCGCCGCGCGTCCGCTGCAGCGGCGGAATCGGCGTGTTCGAGCGCCGCTGTTCGAGGATCAGCGTTTCGCTCGGCGCGTCGAACGGCGTCGCGCCGCTCAACATCTCGTAGAGGATCACGCCGAGGCTGTAGATGTCCGACTGCGCCAGCAGCGCGCCGCCGCTAATCTGTTCTGGCGCGGCGTAGGCGGCTGTGCCAAGCTGTTCGTATTCGACAACGTTGGTCGTCAGGTCTTTGGCGATGCCGAAGTCGGCGAGGTAGGCGTTGCCTTCTTGATCGAGCAGGATGTTTTCAGGTTTGATGTCGCGGTGGATGACATCGTTGCTGTGCGCCGCCGACAGCGCCGAGGCGATCTGGTCAAGCAGTTTCGCCGCCTGTGTCGCTTGAAACGCGCCGCGCATGTGCAGCGCCGTCCGCAGGTTCCCGCCGCGCAGGTAGCGCATGACCAGAAACGCGCCGCCCGGCTCGCGCCAGAAATCGTACAGCGGGACGATGTGCAAGTGTTCGAGGCGGGCGATCAGCTGGGCTTCGATCTCGAAACGGCGGATGAAGTCCGGGTGGTCGGCGTATTCGGGCAGGATGACTTTGATGGCGACTTCACGATCGACAACCGGCTGGTAGGCGCGATAGACCGCGCCGAAGCCGCCGACGCCGATCTGTTTACGCAGCTCGTAGCCCTTGACCGTACGCTGAATTGGGCTGTCAGTCATAAGCGCTCAGGAGACGGCATCCAGCGCGGGTGTGATGACCATGACCATCGAGCCAAAGGACAGCGTGTAGAACGCGTCGAGGAGCTTCTCGATATAAACGACCTGTCCAAGTTCGGGCGGGTCAATCGAGACTTCCTTGAGTAATTTAAACGCCAGCCTCAGCAGTTCGGGCTGGGTTTGCAGGCGCAGTTCTTCGAGGCGT
>JAEVZT010000353.1 GCA_023392115.1 Chloroflexota bacterium | reverse complement strand
ATCCCCGCGTGTTATTTACCCCCACGGGCGGAACTGTCGTTACTCCGCCTTGAGCAGCCGTTCGCGCAGGTCGTGGACGATAGTCTGTAATGAGGCGTTCGCCTGCACCGACTGCGCGACCTTGTTGCACGAGTGGAGCACGGTGCTGTGCGTGCGCCCGCCGAATGCCTCGCCGATCTGCGGCAGAGAGGCGTTGGTGATTTCGCGCGCCAGATACATGGCGATCTGCCGCGCTTGATTGATCTGCCCGGTGCGGCGCGGACCAACTAGGTCTTCGACGCGCAGCCCGTGATGTCGCGCGGTCAGGTCGAGGACGCTTGCCAGCGTGACATGCTGGCGCGGGCGGTGATAGCCTTCGAGGATGTCCTCGGCAGCGTCGATCGTAATCGGCTGGTGCGAGAGCTGCGACGTGGCGACGATCTGGTTGAAAACGCCTTCCAGCTCGCGAACGTTGGCTTTCGCGCGGCTTGCCAGCATCTCGGCGATGTGGCGCGGCAGGGCGACTCCGCGTTCGCGCGCCCAGTTGTTGAGGATGGCGATTCGCGTCTCGAAGCTTGGCGGCTGAATGTCGATCACCAGCCCGCCTTCAAAACGCGAGCGCAGGCGCGCTTCGAGCGTTTCCAACTCGCGCGGGTGTCGGTCGGACGCGAGGACGATCTGCTTATTAAAGGTATAGAGCGTATTAAAGGTATGGAAGAATTCTTCTTGCGTGCTCTCTTTTCCAGAGATGAACTGCACGTCGTCGACCAGCAGCACGTCGACCGAGCGGTAGCGGTCGCGAAACATGGCGGTCGTCCGCTGGCGGATGGCGTCGACGAGGTCATTCGTGAAGACTTCCGACGGGATGTAAATCACGCGCAGGTTGCGCGCCTTGCAGGCATGGGCGATCGCTTGAAGCATGTGCGTCTTGCCCAGTCCGACTCCACCATGAACGAAGAGCGGGTTATATGATCCGGCGGGGCGCTCGGCGACCGCCTGCGCTGCCGCGTAGATCATCTCGTTCTCGTTCCCGGCGACGAAGCGGTCGAAGGTGTAGCGCGGGTTGAGTTCCGTTTCGGGCGGATCGGCGCGCTGCGGGCGCGCGATCTGCTGGTGCAGCGGTACTGCAGGTTCGTCGGGGTCTTGCTGCGCCAGCAGGCGGAACAACGGCATGTCGTCTTCGCCATTGCCCCCGCTGGCGCTCGTGGGCTTGCTGACTTCAAATCGCAGCTCAACACTGCCCCCGCAAACATCGCCGAGGACGCGGCGAATGTTGCGGTACAGGCGGTGCTGGAGCATGTCGCGGGCGTAGCTGTTGCGAACCCCGATAACAAAAACCCCGTCTTCGACGCCCTGCAATGTCGCCCCTTTCAGCCACGTGTCAAAACTGGCACGGTCAAGCTGAAGTTCGAGCTGTTGAAATGCGGCGTTCCAAGCGTCTTGCGGGTTCACGAATATTCATCCTTTATTGGGGAGAACATGCCCCCAATCCGTTTAGGCAAAGAGAATACAAAAGCCACCGGGGTTTTCGCCCCGCCGGTAACGGGTTCATCCGTTGTATTTTGAGTGGTTTTGTGCCGGTAAAACGTCCGGGATGGACGCCAGTGCAACAGGCTGTCAGGCTGTCACTGTAAAGACCAGTATAGCCCAATCGCCGGCGATCCTCAACAGATCAACCTTAAAACGTTTGAAATTTTAAGGTTGGGATAAGTGCTGTTTTGAACTGCTTGAAGTTGGGAAAACGCGCGCCGGAGTCATCGCAAAGTTAAGTCTTGATTCGCTGCGAGTCTGCGATATGACAGCCTCGTTTTTGGAAAAAGGTGCTCCTGTTTCGGTGCTTCGAAATGATTTTTGTGAAACCGCGAATTTTTTAACATTGGGATAAGTTCTCCCCGCGCAGGTAATTACAATCAATTACGAAACTGAGGGGTTGACTTTTTGTTTTATTACGATCAATATTGTTAGAGTGCATAGACACCGCAGTCGTTTGCGTGTACAATGCCGAATACGTTAAGTTTAACGTTTCAATGAACCCGAGGTGAGCGATGCCAGACTTGCATGATGATCGAACAACGTTCTACAACACCGAATCGGACGACTATGCAGAAGATGTTCCAGCGCGCAGCTCAGGCAAGCCCGATGTCATCAAGGTGTCGGCAAAATCGCGCTCGACTGCAGTAGCCGGAGCGATTGCGGCAGTCATCCGCGAGCATCGCTACGCGGAAGTTCAGGCAATTGGAGCAGGCGCGGTCAACCAAGCCGTCAAGGCGCTGGCGATCGCGCGCGGCTACTTGAACGGCGACCAGATCGACATCGTCTGCACGCCCTATTTCACTGAAGTCGACATCGAAGGACAGGAGCGGACAGCGGTACGATTCATCGTCGAGCCGCGTCCCTAGTGGACGGACATGCGTGTTGACCTGCATCTGCATACAAATGCCTCTGACGGACAGCACAGTCCAACGGAGCTGGTCACGCTCGCTCAGCGGTTCGACGTAATCGCCATCACAGACCACGATACGACCTCAGGAATAGAGGAAGCACTTCAGGCGGCTCGAAGATATGGGTCGCCTGAAATCGTTCCGGGCATTGAACTGAGCGCCGAGGACGAGGGCAGCGATGTCCACGTCCTCGGTTATTTCGTGGACACGAGCGACGCCGATTTTCAGGAAACGCTGCGCCGGTTTCGCGAAGATCGCTATGACCGGGGACAGCGCATCCGCGATAAGCTGGCGGCGCTCGGCATGCCGCTCGACTGGGATCGGGTGCTGGCGATTGCCGACGGCGGATCGATCGGGCGTCCACACATCGCGCGGGCGATGGTCGAAGCCGGATACGTCGGCACCGTCAGGGAAGCGTTCGATCTGTACATCGGCAACGACGGTCCGGCGTATGTCGCCCGCCAGCGGCTGACGCCGGAAGATGCGATCGCGCTGATCCACCGGGCAAAGGGTGTGGCGGTGCTGGCGCATCCCGGTCTGCTCGACGATTTCGTCGCGATGATCGATCGACTCCTGCCGCACGGGCTGGATGGCGTCGAAGTCAATCACCCGAGCAACCCGGACGACGTGCGCCTGCAGTTACGCGCTGTCGCCCGCAAGCACGGCTTGATCATGACCGGCGGATCGGACTTTCACGGCGCTGCCATCAAAGCGGACGTCCAAATCGGTATGGAAACGCCGCCGGACGGCGTCCTTCAGGCGCTCAAAGCGCGGGCTGCGCGGTACGCGGGTTAGTTAACAGTTCACTATAAATACGGGTAGTTCAGAAACATCACCTCAAGCGCGAGACGCACGTTGGCGTTCGTCGACAGGACGCCGACTGTGTCTCGCGTCGTTTCCAGCGCCGTCAGCGCGTCGACGGCGGTGACACGGTTTCCCAGCCCGCGCAGCGCCGCGATCCGGTCGACGTTCGTCGGCTCGATCTGGCTGCCCTCGCACAGCAGGACGAGGTCGCGCCAGAAGGTCATCCACTGCTCGAGCAGCGCGAGCAGCGCCGGTTTTTCGCGCGCCAGATCTTCGGCTGTCTTGAAGCGTCCAATGCGATTGGCTGCCAGCACGTTTTCGAGCAGTTCAAACGCGCCCGCCCGCCGCTCGAGCAGATCAGGATCGTGCAGGGCGGACAGCGCCCAACCGACGCGCCCGCCGCTGATGTGCGCCAGCAGGTGCGCCTGTTCCTCATCCGCGCCGAAGTGCTCGATCAGCACGCGCTCGATCGTATCGGCGGGGGCGGGGCGCAGGTGAATGATCTGGCTGCGACTGGTGATCGTCGGCAGGATCGAATCGAGCGAGCGCGCCAGCAGGATCAGGATGGCGTGCGGCGCGGGTTCTTCGAGCGTCTTGAGCAGCGCGTCCTGTGCCGGCGCCACGATCTGCTCAGCATCGTCCACGATGACCACACGCCGGCGCCCTTCGAACGGCCGGTACGCGGAGCGTTCGACCGCGTCTCGAATCTGCTCGATCTTGATCGAGCCGGTGTCGCCCGGCTCGATGAGGAGCACGTCGGCATGGACGCCGCGCGCGATCCGTTTGCAGGACGCACACTCGCCGCACGCGTCCTCATCCACGGGAGACTGGCAGTTCACGAGCTGCGCGAGCGCGACCGCGGCCATCCGCTTGCCGACGCCGGACGGCCCCGCGAAGATGAGGCTCGGCGGAAGCG
>JAEVZT010000273.1 GCA_023392115.1 Chloroflexota bacterium | reverse complement strand
ACGCCTCGCAGCTTCACCCGGAGAAGAATACGGTCAACGTGACCGTCAGCGGCGCGCAGATGGCGCAGACCTATAATCAGGTCGTGCAGACCGTCTACAAGGACGAGATGCGCCGCTCGCGCGAGCTTGTCGGCGATATTATCACCGGCAGCCGCGAGCGCTCACCGATCGACGAGTACGCGACGTGGGAAGAACTCGAAGCGGCGCACGCATTCAACGAAACCGCGCCCTGTCGCTGCGTCGGGCTGGTCGTCGAAACGCGTCCCGATCACATCAGCGCCGAAGAAGTGATCCGCATCCGGTGGCTTGGCTGCACCAAAGTCCAGATCGGCTTTCAGAGCTTGAACGACGACGTGCTGCGCATGAACCGGCGCGGGCACACGGTCGCCGCCACGCGCCGCGCCGTCAAACTGCTGCGGCAGGCGGGCTTCAAGATTCACGCCCACTGGATGCCGAACCTGTACGGCTCGTCGCCGGACGCCGACGTCGAAGATTACCGGCGCATGTTCGACGATTCCGACTTCCGGCCTGACGAACTCAAGGTTTACCCGTGCTCGCTGATCGAGAGCGCGGCGCTGATGAAGCATTACCTCGACGGCTCGTGGCGACCGTACACGCACGAAGAACTGCTCGACGTGTTGGTCGAGTGCTTCCGCCTGACGCCCGAATACTGCCGCCTGACGCGCGTGATCCGCGACATCCCCGGCACGGATATTGTCGTCGGCAACAAGTTCACCAACTTCCGCCAGCTTGTCGAGCGCGAACTTCAGCGGCGCGGCGAGCGCATCCCCGACATTCGCGGGCGAGAAATTCGCCACCGGAAGCTTGCTCCCGGCGCGCTCCAGCTCGACGAACAGTGGTACGCCTCGTCGTGGGGCGATGAAGTCTTCATCCAGTACATCACCGACGAGCGCGACATCGCCGCATTCCTGCGCCTGTCGCTGCCGCCGCAGGATGCCGATCCGCTGCTGCCCGAACTGCGCGACGCGGCGATGATCCGCGAGATTCACGTCTACGGGCAGGCGATCGACATCGGCGAGACGGCGACGGGACGGGCGCAGCACGCCGGACTCGGCAGGCGCCTGATCGAGCGGGCTGTCGAAATCGCCTCGGCGCGAGGCTATGACCACCTCGCCGTCATCTCGGCGATCGGCACGCGCGAGTATTACCGCAAGCGCGGGTTTGAGGATGGCGACCTGTACCAGATCAGGCATTTGCGGGCGTAATCTTGTGGTATTATCCCCGTAAACGCAACGCGGGAGCGGATGTTTCGTGAACGAACTCATGGCAATCGAGCGGCGGCGGCGCAATTTGCGCATCGTCCTGTTCATCATCATCGTAGCGACGCTGCCCTTCTACTGCGCCGGAATCATCCTGCTCGGGACGGCGCCGCAGCGCAGCCCCATCCAACGGACGGCGACCGTGACGCGGGGGGAGACGCAGACAGCGCCAACGGCGACTATTCAGGTATTTCCCAGCATCACGCCGCTGTCGCAGGGCTTTCCAACGCAGGCGCTGCCGCCAACACCGGGGCAGTTCATCCCGCCGACGGTCGGTCAGGTCCTGCCGCCCACGTCGATCCTGCCGACGGCGACCTTCTGGGTTTTCCCGACATCGACCACCGCGCCGACGCTGACGCCGTTCCCGACGGAAACGCCGTTTCCGACTGACCCGCCGCCGACCGATCCCCCGCCGGCGACGGATACGCCGCTGCCGTTCCCGACCGATCCGCCGCCGGTGATCCCGACCGAAACTGAAACCGCCACCGCGACGATGACGATTGATCCGCTGCTGCCCGACGACATCATTCCACCGGGATCATGAGCTTCAGCGCCGCGCAGTCGAACCGCCGATACACTGGAGAGAATTCGTTGTTTGACGTGAAAACGCATTTAAGAACGCTTGTGGAAACACACGCTCCGTCAGGGCATGAAGCGCCGCTGCGCGACGTGCTGCGCTACGAATGGGCGGCGCTTGTCGACAGCATGGAAACAGACGGGCTCGGCAGCCTGATCGGTATCAAGCAGGCGACAGCGCCGGTTGACCCGCCGCGCAAGATCATGCTGGCGGCGCACATGGACGAGATCGGCTTGATGGTGCGCGACATCGTCGACGGTTTCCTCTACGTTCACCGCATCAGCGGCGTAGACAACCGCCTGATGCTCGCCCAACCGGTCATGGTTCACGGGCGTAAAATGCTCCCCGGCATCGTCTCGACGATCCCGCCGCATCTGTTACAGGCGGGCGGACAGCCCAAATACCCGACCTTCAACGAGCTGGTGATCGACGTCGGCTTGCCCGCCGGAGAAGTGGCGGAACTGGTGCGAATCGGCGACTTGATCACGCCCGACGTGCCGATGATCGAGCTGCACGGGAATAAGGTCGCCGGCAAGGCGATGGACGATCGCGCCTGTGTCGCCGCCGTGACCGTTTGCCTGCACGAACTGCGGTCGATGCATCACGCGTGGGATGTTTACGCCGCCGCGACGGTGCAGGAAGAAACCGGACTCTACGGCGCGCGGACGGCGGCGACCAAGATTCAGCCGGATATCGCCATCGCGCTCGATGTGACGTTCGCGGCGCAGCCCGGCGTCGACGCCGACGCTGCCAGCGAAATGAACGGGGGACCCGCGCTCGGCATCGGTCCAAACTTCCACCCCGGCTTGAACGAGAAAATTCGCGAAACTGCGCGTCAGCACGAGTTCAAGCTGCAAGACGACGTTTTGCCCGGCAACAGCGGCACCGACGCATGGGCAATTCAGGTCGCGCTGCAAGGCGTGCCGACGGCGCTCTTGAGCATCCCGATTCGCAACATGCACTCGCCGGTCGAAACTGTCGACGTGCGCGACATCACGCGCACCGGACGGCTGCTGGCGCAGTTCATCGCCGACCTCGACGCCGGTTTTCTGGCGGCGATCGACTGGAAGGACTTGGGCGAAGCGGTGTCCTGATCGGCGACCACCAGAGTTTCGCAAAATAAAGCGCGGTGCAATCT
>JAEVZT010000196.1 GCA_023392115.1 Chloroflexota bacterium | reverse complement strand
ATCAGGCAGTCTTGAAGGCGACGGCTACCTGTTCCTGATTCAGGGAAATGGACAGTTTGCGATCATGCGTTCGCGCGGGCGCAGCCTGACGCCGCTCGTCGACTGGCAGCAGTCGGACAAGATCAATCAGGGAGCGGCGCGGAACAACTTGCGGGCGGTCTGCACCGGCACTTATCTGGCGATGTACATCAACGGCGAGTTTGTGGCGGACGCGACCGACGACGCCTACCGCGAGGGGCAAGTCGGTTTAGCAGCAAGCGCCGCCAACCGGCTCGGCACGGTCGTCGAGTTCGATAACCTGTCGGTGGCGCTGCCAGCGACGTGACAACCGCAATAGGAGAGTTCACAGTAAGAACGATGCTTCTCTACTCAACTTCTCACTGTTCACTGTCAACCGTAACAGTTTGAAGCTACCGTAGCCGACATCCGTTCCTACTGCGTTCAAGATGAGATCGTCAATGTCGGCTGAACCGAGCAGAGTCACGAGTTGAACGAGTTCGTAAGCGAACGAGAGCATTAGCCCGAAAACGAGCACGACGATCAGTTTTCGGGCATTTCGGTTGATGATCGGCAGGAAAACTCCGAAAGGGATGAAGGCGGCGACGTTGTAAATCAGCGTCGTGACCTCAATCCTGAGCTGCGGGTTGAACAGGCTGCTGCTGATTGTCTTGAAGGGAATGAAGTTCGCGGTTTGGACTTGTCGGGCAACGTTATCGAGTGACCACATACTCAAAATGTCGCTGATCATCCCGGTCGGGTATTTGAAAACAATCAGTTTCGTCAGCAAGAGCAGGTAAACGATCAAACAGGCGGTGGCGGTGACTTTGATTGCTCGGCTTCTCATGGTTCCATCGCTGCTATAAAACCCCTTTTCAGATTTTAGCAAAGCAGCGGGAGAAAAAGCCTATAAACCTCATCCCCGTTTCGCTTGCGTGCTGAGAAGGGAGTATCTGCTGCACCATCCGACGCTTTGAGCGTTGGACTGCATGCAAAAAACAGCCCGCTTGAGCGGGCTTACTAACTAACCGCCGGAGGCTTTGAGCCTCCGGCGAAACGGGGTGAGGTTGTTACCTTTAGCGGCTGACCGGGACGGCGGTGGTGGTGCTGCGCTTTTCCTCGACCGACACCGGGCGCATGATCTGCGTTCGGGTGACGACCTGCGCGCCGCGAACCGTCGATCCGATGACCAGCGCCGCGCTGACGAGGATGATGTCCTTGATGACGTACTGCCCTTCCAGCGTCCAGACGAAGGGGAAGACTTCCCACATGCGGTCGGACACGAACAGCAGCGGCGACATCGCGCCACCCATTTGCAGCAGGTTGAGGATGATGACGGCGCGCAGGAAGCGACCGCTGATGTAACCGAGCCCGATGACGACTTCCATCAAGCCGATGACCGGGACGATCAGGTTGTCGATGAAGTCGGGCATCAACGCGCGGATCAGCGGTTCTGCCGGGCTTGCGCCGGGGATCAGCTTCAAAGCGCCGAACCAGACGAAGATGATACCAACCGAGATGCGCAGCAGGGTGATCCCGTGACGCGCCAACCAGCGGACGACCGTCTTGTCGACCTGTTCCAAACACATATCCAGTGCGCTGTTGCAGTTCTTGAGGAATTGGCTGCCGTTCATTTGCTGCCCTCGATTTCATTTGCTCGCTGTCGTTTGATGACATGATTAAACAGCAAGCGCGAAGGCGATTCATCCGGCGGGTGGTTAGCTTTTCGTCACGGTTTTGGGCTGAAGGAAAACACAGACTTTCGGCGGAGACACAGCGGCAAAATGGACGAGCAACAAAAAACCTCACCCCGCGTAACCTTCGGTCACGCGGGGTGAGGTTTGAATATGCGCTAGGGGCGCAGGTGATTTACGCGATCGCCAGCTCGCACACCGGCTCGGCAATGTTCAGCGGAATGAATTCGGGAATCGGGAAGCCGTTGAACGCGGCGGCATACTCGTTGGTATACGCGCCCGCGTCGTAGAACACGAGGCGATCGCCAATTTCGACTTCCGGTAATTCGACGCCGCGCGCAATCACGTCGCAGCTGTCGCACGACGGACCGGCAAGCGTGTAGGTCGCCTTCGGGCGGTCAGCGCCGTTGAGCACCGACACGACCGGCGGGAAGCCTTCATACGTCTCCATCAAGCCGTTAAAGACGCCCGCGTCGAGGTACAGCCACGTATCGTCGCCGCGCTTCGCCTTGCCGACCACTTCGCTCATCAGCCGACCGGATTCACCGACCATGCCGCGACCGGGTTCGAGCACCAGCATCAGGTCGGGCGTGTACGGAATGTACGCGTCAACCGCTTCCATCACCGCCGCGCCAATCTCCTCGATCGTCGGGATGGTCGCCGTGTGGTAATTGCCCGCCGGGAAACCGCCGCCGATGTCGAGGAAATACAGGTGATGACCGCGATCGCGCGCCGCGCGCATGACCCAACCGGACGCGCGAATGGCGTTGACCCAGTTCTTGACGTTCAGGCACTGCGAGCCGACGTGGAACGACACGCCGATCGGCTGCAAGCCGAGGTCGCGCGCCATGTCGAGCAGATTAACCGCAGTTTCAACGTCCACACCAAACTTGCCCGCCAGCGGCAGAACGCTGCCGGTGTTATCCACAGCCAACCGCACGTAGACCCGGCTGCCGGGCGCGTAGCGGGCGACTTTTTCAACTTCGTCGGTCGAGTCAACGACGACGGCATACACCCCCGCTTCTTGCATCCGGGCGAGGAAAACCGGGTTCTTGATCGGGTTGCTGCAGATAATACGATCGCCTGCCGCGCCTGCTTCGAGCGCACGATTGAGTTCCGCCAGTGACGCGATTTCCAGCCCACCGCCCAGATCGACGATCTGGCTCATAACCTGCGGGTTGGCGTTGGCTTTCACGGCGTAGTCGATGTGAGAGCCGGGAAATGCCTGTTCAAATCGGTTATAGGTCGCACGGATGATATCGAAGTCAATCACGAGGCTAGGGGTGATCGTGAGCGAGTCATTCAAAATGGTGTCCATACGGACGTTGTTCATTGGCTGCGGAATCTCCTTCTGAAATCCCTGAATAAATGACAACAGGATGCAGTATATACCAGATTGTTTCTGAAGATCATTAGAAAAATCACGAGTTTTCCTTAACAAAAGTCGCCACTTCTTGCGCCTTCGAGCTGCGGTGGTCGAAGTCAGGCTATGATATAAAAATAACAATTTCTTCGCTCACAATGGAATACGGTAGGTATGACGAACTTCAGCTTCCAGCAGTTAATCGGCGGCGCGTGGGTTGATGCGATCGACGGTGGAACGTGGGACTTGATCAACCCGGCGACGGAAGAAGTGCTCCAAACGGTACCCTTCGGCGGCGCGGCGGATGCCGAAGCGGCTGTCGACGCGGCGAGCGCCGCGTTCCCGGCGTGGTCGCAAAAGACGGCTTACGAACGCGCTGAGATTTTGCACCGCGCCGCCGAATGGATTCGGGCGCGGATCGACGAATTGGCAGTCATCACCACGCAGGAATCAGGCAAGCCGCTGCGTGAAGCGGCGGGCGAATGGAGTACCGGCGCGAACCTGCTCGAATGGTTCGCCGAAGAAGCGAAACGGTCTTACGGACGCACCGTCCCGTCACGCCGCGCCGATCGACGGCTGCTGGTCACGCACCAGCCGATCGGCGTCGTCGGCACGATCACCGCGTGGAACTTCCCGATCTACAACCTCGCCCGGGCGTGGGCGGCAGCATTGGCGGCGGGCTGCACGGTTGTCGGTCGCCCGTCGGAATACACGCCGCGCTCGGCGATGCTCTACGCGCAGGCATTATATGAAGCGGGCATCCCCGACGGCGTCGTCAACATGATCAACGGCGCGCCGCACGACATCGGGCAGGTGATGCTGCGCGATCCGCGCGTGCGCAAGATTCACTTCACCGGCAGCACGCGCGTCGGCAAGCTGCTGATGGATGGCGCATCGCAGACGATCACGCGGCTGTCGCTCGAACTCGGCGGCAACGCGCCGGTGCTGGTCTTCCCGGATGTCGACGTCGAGCGCGTCGCCCAGCAGGCGGTCGCGCATAAATATCGCAACTGCGGTCAGGTGTGCATCTCGCCGCAGCGCTTCTTCGTCCACAGCCGCGTCGCCGAAGAATTCATCGACCACGCGGTGCGCTTCAGCCGCGACATGACGCTCGGCAGCGGGCTGGAGTCGTCAACCGACGTCGGACCGATGATCAACGCGGCGCAGCGCGAGCGGCTCGAAGGGATTCTTGCGCGCTCGGTGGCGCAGGGCGCTGAGATCGTCACCGGCGGCGCGCGTCCCGATCACCTGCCGCGCGGTTACTTCTACCAACCGACGGTGGTCACG
>JAEVZT010000524.1 GCA_023392115.1 Chloroflexota bacterium | reverse complement strand
GCTCGAGGATGGCGTAGCCGCGCTGGATGTTCGCCGTCGTGGTTGTGCCGTTCACGCGCAGGCTGAAGTCGGAACACCAGTCGGGGATACGCAGCGCCAGCCGGAAGCGCGTTGGCTGATCGACCGCGATGGTGAGATGGATGTCGCCTGACCACGGGTAATTCGTGTGCTGGTCGATTTTCACCGTTCTGCCCGGCAGCGTGAAACGCATGTGGCTGTGGTTGTACAGGTGCAGGTAGATGGTGTCGGCGCTTTGTGAGGCGAAGTATGTCCCGACGTTCGCCACCACGCGCGCGAGGTTCGGCGGGCAGCACGGGCAGACGAACCACTCGGCGCGGCGGTAGTCGCGCGGCGTATTGATGCCGCTGAAATGTTCGTGCGGGTTGACGTACGGGTACGAGGCGAGCGGATTGGCGTAGAAGAACTCGTTCCCCTTGTACGAGACGCCCGCCATCACGCCGTTGTAGAGCGCGCGTTCTATCACGTCGGTGTAGCGGCTGTCGGGATCGATGTCGAACATGCTTTTCGCCCAGAAAACCAGCGCGATCGACGCGCACGTTTCGGCGTAGGCAGTTTCGTTCGGCAGATCGTAGCCGAATGTGAAGCCCTCGTTGGCGTGCGCCGGACCCAGTCCGCCCGTGATGTACATCTGGCGGCTGGTCAAGTCGTCCCACAGCACGCGGCAGGTATCAAGCAGGCTGATGTCGCCGGTTTCGGCGGCGATCTCCGCCGCGCCCGCGTAAAGATACGCCGCGCGCACGGCATGTCCGGTCGCGGTCTTTTGTTCCCGAAGCGGGGCGTGCGCCTGACAGTAATGATACGTTTTCGCCCAGAATTTCGTCGGGTCGTCGCCGCGCTCTGCCGCTTCAATGTCGAAGAAGTTCGGTTCCTGACCGCGCTCGTCAACGAAGTACTTGGCGAGCTCAAGGTAACGGCGCTCGCCCGTCGTCCGGTAGAGCTTGACCAGCCCGAGTTCAACTTCCGGATGCCCGCAGTAACCACGGCGCTGATTCTCGCCGTGACCAAAGCGCTCGTCGATGTGATCGGCGCAGCGAGCCAACGTGTCGAGCAAGTCGCGCTTGCCTGTCGCCTGATAATACGCCGCCGCGGCTTCCATCAGGTGACCCGCGTTATACAGTTCGTGCCAGTCGCGCAGGTTGCGCCACTTCTGATCCGGCTCGACGACGGTGAAATAGCTGTTGAGGTAGCCATCGGCGAGCTGTCCCGCCTGAATGCGCCGTATCACCTCGTCGGCAAGACGTTCCAGTTCCGGATCAGGGTGGTTGTCCAAACTGTAGCCCACCGCCTCGATCCATTTGCCGAGATCAGAGTCCCAGAATTTGTGGACGATATGATGGTCGTGACGCGGGTCGGCGTCGCCATGCAAATTCCACGCGTCGGCGCGCCCGGTGATCTCCAACTGGCGATAGATCGCCGGAATCGTCACGGTGCGGTTCGTCGTCTGCCGTTCGCCCCAGTAACCGCTGTCGAGGATAACTTGCTTGGAACGGATTGAAGTTAATGGATGCCAATTTTCAATCACGACACAACCTTTTCTGATTTCGACTGCACTGTTCCCGTTACCCGTGACTATAAGGAATAACGGGGTAACTGACCACCTGACGCATCTCGGCGACAGCCAATTGGTACGGAAGTGCCGGTTGGTCAGCCGGCATGAGCGTCGGCATGTACGTCTTTCGTTCCGGCGTGGTTCAGGCGTTCCATCTGTTCGTCGCTCAAGCGCACGTCGAGCGCGCCGAGGTTCTCGGCGAGTTGTGCGGGCGTGCTGGCGGCGATCAACGGGATGATCGACCGCTGGAGCATCCACGCGAGAATGACCTGATTCACTCCCGCGCCCGTTTCAGAGGCGACGGCACGCAGCGTTTCGAGCCGCCGTTCATTGTCCGGCATCGTGAATTCGCGGCGTAGTGGTCGGTCGGCGCGGGTGTAGCTCCCCGACTGCAGCACGCTGTATGCCAGCAGGGTCATGTCGCGCGCGTCTAGGTAATCCAACAGGTCGTCGTTGACCATTTCCTGCGGCTTGACGTTCGTCCCCGGTCGCAGCTTCAGATAAGTGTAGTGCTGCTGTATGCAGCAGAAGGCTGCCCAACCGCGCGTCTGACTGATCCAGCGGGCTTCTTCCAGCCGCCACGCCAGATAGTTGCTCGCGCCGATGTAGCGGACTTTCCCCGCTTTGACGAGGCGGTTAAACGCTTCGAGGCTCTCTTCGAGCGGCGTCGTCCGATCGTCGACGTGGGCGTAGTACAGGTCGATGACATCGGTGCCGAGGCGGCGCAGGCTCTTGTTGCACTCTTCCTCAATGTCACTGGCGCGCAGCCGCTGCGGCACGCCGGGGTAGGATAAACCTACCTTGCTGGCGACGATCAGGCGGTCGCGGTTGCCGCGTTCGCGCATCCACGCGCCGAGGACGGTTTCACTTTCGCCCCCCTGAAAACCGCTCACCCAGTGGGCGTAGATGTTGGCGCTGTCGATGAAGTTGCCGCCCGCTTCGACATACTGGTCGAGCAGCGCAAACGACGATGCTTGGTCGTTGCGCGTGCCCAAGTACATCGCGCCGAGGCACAGTGCGCTGACCTCGAGATCCGTTTGGCTCAAACGCTGGTATTTCATGAAATGCTCCTTATGACTGTGCGACGCTGCTTTGCCCATTAAGCAAAGTCCGCGTAGAATGAGCGCATACGATTGACTGCATTCGATTACAATTAGGCTTTGAAAAAGGCTCAGAACCTTTCGCGACGTGATCTACTTAAAGCCAGTGCGGTTATAGGATTGGGGGTGACGCTTCCGGCAGTTGCCAAGCCGCAGCCGGCGACACCCATCGCGCAGCCGACAAAGCCGTTCGAGGTGACGGGCAGCATCTCGTTTGTTCACGATTCTGTCATCATCCGTGGCGAAGATGCCTACTATCTTTTCTATACCGGTACCAACCTCCCTTACCGCAAATCCTCCAATCTTGTCGATTGGGAACATCCATCTCCTCAATCCGTGTTCATCCGTCTGCCCGAGTGGGCGCAGCAGGCGATTGGCTGGTTGTCGAGACGCACCCCGGCGCGGATTATAACGCGATTGACCCAAACCTGTTTATTGATGAGGACGGCGTGCCGTGGCTGGCGTTCAATAGAAGGACAGGGTACGGCGTAGCGAGGGATCGCTTGACGCTCCGCGCAAAAGGTGGCGCAGTGGGTTTTCTATCCATCCTCCTGTATACTTCCGACGCATAAACGACGAATACATGCATTCGTATTCAGAGGTTGCTAAAACATAGGGTGCGAAGGCGGTTACATATTCACAACCGCGAGAGAACGAGGACAAGTGCCAAGTGGCTCCACGAGCACAAGCTAAAGCCAAAATGCCGACTATGTATGATGTGGCGAAGCTGGCGGGCGTTTCGCAGCCAACTGTCTCGCGAGTGTTGAACCACAACGATACGACCGTCCAGATCAGCGACGAAACCCGGCAGCGTGTGATGGCAGCAGTCGAAGAACTGGGGTATCGCCCGAATATCCTCGCGCGCAGCTTGCGCACGCAGCGTACGCAGACGATTGCGCTGATGATCGCCGATCTGTCGAACGGGTTTTATCACCCGATAGCGCGCGCGGTGCAGGATGTCGCCCGCAAGCGCGACTACGAGGTCTTAATCTCGAACAGCGACCACTTGGACGAGAACGAGAAGCATTTCTGTGAGGTGGTGGCACGCCGTCCGGTGGATGGCGTCATCATGGTGCCGCTTCACTTGACGAAAGCGGACATTGACGAGTACTTTGGCAAGACTTCCATTCCTCTGGCCGTGCTGGGCAGTCACGTAGACTATGACAATCTCGACATGGTGTATGTCAATGACGAGCAGGCGTCTTACGACGCAATTCGCTGGATGATCGAGAAGCGCGGCTACCGTGATTTCGGCTTCATCGGCGTGACGGAAGATTTGCCCCCGGGTCCACGTCGCTATCAGGGTTTCTTACGCGCCCTGCACGAGTCCGGCATCACATTCGACGACCGCTACCGCGTCTACGCTGACTTTACGATGGACGGCGGCGCGGCAGCAGCGCGAAGCCTGCTTCGCCTTGATCATCTGCCACGCGCGCTGTACGTGGTCAACGACTTGATGGCGATCGGCGCAATTTTGACGCTGCAAGAGGCGGGGTATCGAGTGCCGGAAGATGTCGCCGTGCTAGGCTTCGACAACATCCCCGAAGCGCGAATCGTGCGCCCCATGCTGACAACCATCGCGCAGAACCCGCGTGACATCGGCCTGAAGATGGCTTCGGCGCTGTTTGACCGCATCGCGAACCCGGAACTTGTCGGTAAGCGGGTGTTCGAAAGCGAATACGAGCTGATTGTGCGCGACTCGGCGTAAATTATCTCTATCAGGTGATAGGATTAGAGAAATAGATCATGATCGATACTATGCTTGTGGTGCGCGCTGATGAGCCTATTGGCACGATCTCACCGCGCTTATATGGGCACTTCGCCGAACATTTGGGGCGCTGTTGCTACGACGGGCTGTGGCTGGGGACGGAACAGAGCGCGATCCCCACGTATCACGGTTTTCGGCGTGACGTGGTCGATGCGCTGAAAGCGATGCCGGTGCCGATGCTGCGCTGGCCCGGCGGCTGCTACGCCGATCACTATCACTGGCGCGATGGGATCGGGGCAAATCGTCAGCGTCGCTTAGGCATGTCGTGCGGCTTGCAGGTCGAAGACAATAACAGCCTAGGCACCCACGAGTTCATCGCCCTGTGCCGGATGCTCGGCGCGGAGC
>JAEVZT010000052.1 GCA_023392115.1 Chloroflexota bacterium | reverse complement strand
GCGGTGTTCATGCCGGGCGCAGGCGCGCCGGAGTTCAGCACGGCGAGGCGCAGCGGCTTCTGCCCCGCTGGCGCGTCGTGCGGCAGCGCGCGCAGCAGCGTCCGAAACGTGCGGAACGTGTGTTTGAAGCTCGACCCGCGAAGTTCCATCGCCCGGTTGTAATCCTTCTGGGCGATGGCGTTGGCGACAGCGCGCGTCTGTTCAACGCACTCCATGAGCGGCGCGGTGACGACGCGGTTGTTGCGCAAGCAGATCAACTGCGGCTCCATATCGGGCGGCGCGTTCAGAATCGTCTCGACTGCCGCGTGCCCCATCAGCGTGCCGAGGTTGCGGTCAAACGCGCTTGGCGTGCCGCCGCGCTGGACGTGTCCAAGCACCGTGACGCGAACTTCTTCGCCGAGCCGGTCTTCCAGCACCTGCCGGACATACATGCTGTCAATCGGCTTGCCGTCGCGGTCGTGCGCGCCTTCGGCAATGATGACGATGCTGTCACGCCGTCCCGCTTCGCGCCCCGCTTTGAGATCGGCGCACATCTTCTCTTCCCAGTTGTCGATGTCGGGCGGGCTTTCCGGTATCAACACCCAGCCCGCGCCGGTCGCAATCGACGCCATCAAGGCAAGGTAGCCGCAGTTCCTGCCCATGACCTCGACGACAAACGTCCGCTGATGGCTGGCGGCGGTGCTGCTGATCGCGTCGACGGCTTCGGTAATCCGGTGCAGCGCCGTGTCCGCGCCGATGGTCATGTCAGTGCCGGTCATGTCGTTGTCGATTGAACCGACAAGCCCGACGATCGTCAGGTGGGCGTGCCTGTCCGCTAGCCCCTGACTCACCTCGCCCGCCGCGACTAGTTCGTCGAGCAGAGAACCCCACTCACGCCGGAAGATGTCCGCCCCGGTCAGGCTGCCATCGCCGCCGATAATGATCAAGTTATCGATCCCGTGCTTGAGCAGATGGGACGCCGCGATCCGCCGTCCTTCTCGCGTGCGAAAGTCATCACAGCGCGCGGTGCCGACGATTGTGCCACCACGATGCAAGATGCCGCCGACCGAGTCCCACGTCAACGGGCGTATGCAGCCGTTGTCTTCGATCAGCCCTTGATAGCCCTCGTAAATGGCATACACCTCGACGCCGGCGTTGAGCGCAATGCGGACGATTGCCCGGATCGCGGCATTCATACCCGGCGCGTCGCCCCCACTGGTCAGCACGGCGATACGTTTACTTGTCATTGTGCAGGTTCCCTCTAACGCTAAGCTCACTACTGACCGAGGATAGACAACTGTCGAGCAAAGATTTTTCCAAGATGGAGCAGTTCTGTATCAAGTTCGCGCGTCCTGCCGGCGACTTCTGCCAGCGGCAGCGAGTGCGCTTCGCCATGACACAGCCCGACGACAACGCCGCCCTCGCCGTCCGCCAGCGCGTCGACGGCGGCAGCGCCGAGGCGCATCCCAAGTATACGGTCAAAAGCGCTTGGCGCGGCGCGGCGCTGGCTGTGGCTGAGCCGCGCGATCTTCGCCCTTCGCCCGACTATGTCGCCGTTGAAGTGCCGTCGCAGGCGATAGGCACTGAAGCCCGCGCCCTCGGCGACGACGATCACCGGGCACGAACAACCGGCGTCGGATGCCGCCTGAAGGTCGTCGGCAATCTGTTCGAGAGTCGTCTCGACTTCCGGGATGACAAACCCGTCAGCACCGCCGACGATCGCCGCCAGCAGCGCCAGATAACCGCATCGCCGCCCCGCGACCTCGACGAAACAGAGGTACTCGTCGACCGCGCACGTCATTTTCTGTTCGTCGATCGTTTCCAGCGCGGCGTTCAAGGCGCTGTCCATGCCAATCGTCGTATCAAAGCCGTAGAGGTCATTCTCGACCGACGCCGCGACGACATTCGTCTTGAAACCAAGCTGCGCCAGCGCCAGCGCGCCTTCCACCGCTTCAGCGCCGCCGATGATGATCAGCGCGTCGATCTTGGCGTCGGAGAGGCGGCGCAGCGCGATCTGTTTCCCCGACTCCGTCAACAACTCGCGGCTGTCGACGTAGTCGAGCAGGCTGCCACCCCAAGGGATCATGCCATCAACGGTGCCCGCGGACAGCGAGATGAAATCGCACGTGATCAAACTCGACTCGCCGTTACATAGTCCCATCACCTGCCAGCCATATTCGAGCGCCCTGCGCGTCACGCCGCGAATGGCGGCGTTCATGCCCGGCACACTTTCATCAGCAGTCAGGACTGCAATTCTAAGGGTCATGAGCTTGCCAGTTCCTTTCTGCGCAAGCGCTGTCCTATGACGCATTTAGCCTGCGCTCGAGGGGAAATTGTGCAGTATGCCGCCGGGCTAGGGATCGGCTGTCTGGGGTGCAGCCCAGTCCGGCGGCAGTGAGGAGTGGCTCGACCACTACGTTAAGAACATCGGCATGCCGAGCACATGGCGAACGCGCGGGCGGTAGCAGTCAGTGTCATAAAGCTCGGCGACGTTGACCCGTTTCTTGCCCTGCGAGAGGGTTGAAATCGGCACGTCGCTGTAGACACCACGCTGCAAACAGACCAGCCGCCCCGACTCGCCGCGTTCGACGAGGCTCATCGCAACATGGGCGAAGTTCGCCGCCACCATCAGATCGAGCGAGTCGGGAGCGCCGCCGCGCATCAGATACCCGAGCTGCTGGTAAATGATGTTCTGCCCCGGGAGCTGCGTCAGCGTGTCGCCGACATACTGCCCGATGCCGCCCAGCTTCTTATGCCCGTAGGCGTCCTCGGGACCACCCTCGACGATTTGTCCTTCGATCGGGTGCGCGCCTTCGGAAACCGTCAGCATGGCGTAGTTGCTCGGATTGGTGCTCTTGTCTTCCATGATCATCCGGGCGAGTTTCTCGATGTCGAACGGCACTTCCGAGATCAACG
>JAEVZT010000042.1 GCA_023392115.1 Chloroflexota bacterium | reverse complement strand
CCCTTGAACGGGTCGAAGTCCTCGACCGGCGAGTCCGAGCCGAACGCCACCACCACGCCGCGATCGATCTGCAAGCGCGGGTTGTACGCATAGGCGGCGCGCTTGCCCCAGTAGCGATCCGCCATCCGGTAATCCGACGTCGCGTGGATCGGCTGCATCGAGGCGATGATGTCCAGTTCGGCGAGGCGGTCCATATCGTCCGGGTGAATCAACTGGACGTGCTCGATGCGGTGGCGGCGCGTCGATCGCGCTTCGCCGCGTTCGTCTTCCTGCGCGCGCACGGTCTGGAACACGTCGAGCACGTCATGCACAGCGCGGTCGCCGATCGCGTGGACGGTTGAAGCCAGTCCGGCGGCGCTGGCGCGTCCCACCAGCTCGACCATTTCTTCCTTGTCGACGACGATGACGCCGTAGTTATCCGGCTCGCCGTCGTAGGGTTCGATCATCGACGCCGTGCGCGGACCCATCGCGCCGTCAGCGAACAGCTTCAGGCTGCCGAGCCGAATCCAGTCGTCGCCGAAGCCGCGCCGCAGCCCCAAGTGCAGCGCCGCGTCAAGATATTTCTTGTTGACGTGCTTCAGCACCCGCAGCGCCAGATCGCCGCGCTCGCGCAGCACCTGCAACGCGGCGAAACATTCCTGATCGTCAAAGTCGTGGAAGCCGGTCAAGCCGACCGCCAGCGCCTTGTCCTGCGCCGCATGCATCTGATCGGCGATCTGGTCGACGGTCGGCGGCGGGATGTGGCGCTTGACCAAGTCCATCGCCGTCCACTCGAACAGGATTCCGGTCGGATTCCCCGCCTTATCGCGCTGAATCTGCCCGCCTTCGGGATCGGGCGTCGAGGCGTCGATCCCGGCGAGTCGCAGCGCGGCGCTGTTGACCCACGCGGCGTGGGCGCTCCGCGCGACGAGATACACCGGGCGGTCAGGCGTGGCGGCGTCGAGATCGGCGGCGGTCGGGAAGCGGCGGTCTGTCCACGAATCTTGCGACCAGCCGTAGCCGCGAATCCACGCCCCCGGCGGGTTCGAGGCGGCGCGTTCTGCGACGAGCGCGACGGCGGTTTCGCGGTCGGGCACATCGTACAGTCGCACCTGCCCGAGCGCGTCGGATGTCATTTGCCAGTGCATGTGGGAATCGGTCAAGCCGGGGATGATGACGGCGCGTTCCATGTCCTGCCGGATCGTTGACACGCCTGCCAGCGCCAGCATCTCGTCATCCGAGCCGACGGCGACGATTTTGCCGTCGCGGATCGCCAGCGCGGTCGCGCGCGGTCGCGCGTCGTCAAGCGTGATGATGCGGGCGTTGTACAGGACGCGCTCGATCATGGCGCTGTCTGCCGCGCCTCCTCAAGCGCCTGTTCGACTTCGGCTTGTGTCGGCGTGCCGTTGATGCCAAAGCGCGTCACACAGATCGCGCCTAAGCGCGCCGCGACCTTCGCCGCCGCCACGAAATCGTGGTTGACGGCGGGCAGGCTCGCCAGCAGCGACGCCGCGAACACGTCGCCCGCGCCGGTCGGGTTGACCAACTCAACCGGCGGCGTTGTGTAATCCAGCGGCACGCCGTCGCGGTAATACGTCCCGCCGCGCTCGGCGCGCGTCACAAACAGGTGCTTGACCGCGCCCGCGAACGCCGCTTCCATGTCCGGCGCTTCGATGATGTCTTCTTCGCTGAAGACGACGATGTCGATGGATTTGAGCACGTCGGGGTCGAACCAGCGGCGGAAATGCACGCGCCCGTCGGCATCCCAGCGACGCAGCCAGCCCTGAAGCGTCAGCAGCACCGTCGAGTCTTGGAACTCGTGCGCGATCTGCGGATCAACTTCGCCGGCGATCGGCGCGAGATGCACCAGCGGCGCGGCGCGAAAAGCCGGTGGCAGCGCATCAGCGCCAATCGGCGCGGCGACCCCGCGCACGTACTGGACGCGCCCTCCCGGCTCGTAGATATTTTCGTAAGTTGTCGTCTGCTCGGCAGGCATCGACATGACCTGCGCGTAACGGGTCACTTCGGGGAACAGCGGTTCGCCCTCGGCGGCGCTCGTCAGCAAACCGACGCGCAAGCCGAAGGCTGCCGCCGTCCGCGCGGCATACGTCACCGTCCCGCCGGCGATCCGCCCGTTCGGGGTCAGATCGGCGGTCATGTGACCGATGAGCAGATAATCAATCATGCCTGCGAACTCGGCACGATCGTCACTTTGCGCCCCGTACCCTCGCCGATACTGCGCGTGACCACGTCCTCGCGCCCGCGCAGCGCCAGATGAATGATCCGCCGTTCGTGCGGCGGCATCGGCTCCAACGAGATCGTACGGTCTTTCTCGACAGCCTCTTCAGCCATCCGCAGCGCCAGCGCGTGGAGCGCCGCCGCGCGACGTGCTTTGTAACCCTCGACGTCGACGATCACTTCCGAGCGCCGTTGAAGCTCGCGGCTGGTGATCAGGCGCGTGATGTACTGGAGAGCCGCCAGCGTCTCACCGCGCCGCCCGATCAGGCGGGTGAGGTTGCCGCCGGTGACATCGAGCACCCACGGGATGCTGCTGCTCTGCCCATCGGGTTTCGCCCGCCGGACGACGACGCGCCCGCGGATCGACATGTGAAGCAGCAGTTCGCCGAGGACGACGCGCGCGATCGACGCTTCGTCGTCAAGCTCGGCTTCCGGCACTTCGTCCGCCTGCTCGACCATCGGCGCGTCTTCATCGTCCACGTCCATGTATTCGGGCACTTCGGGCGCGCGCTCGCGCGGCTGCCGTGCCGGACGGCTCTGCGATCGCCTGCCCTGCGGCTTGCTGCGCTCGCGCGTTTCGCGGGTCTCATGCGTTTCGCGCTCCGGCTCGACCCGCGGGGGCAGGTCTTCCAACTCGCGCACGGGCGGGATGTCGAGAATCTGTGGTTCAGGTTCGGGTTGTGGCTCGGGCGGGGGTGGCTTGGGATTGCTCAGCATTTGCAGACGCACGCGCGCCGGACGCGCCCCAATGCCGAAAACGCCCCGGCTCGGCTCGTCCAGCACTTCGACAATGACCTCGGTGGGTCCGACGCCAAGTTCGGCTAACCCCTTGGCGATCGCTTCTTCGACGCTGTCGCCTGTCGTCTCGATGAATGTAGGTGAACTCATCTAAAGAGTCCTCTAATGGGATGAAAGCGAGAATACAAAATGATGTTTTTGTAAGGGGGCGCAAGCAGGCTCACGCCCCCGTGAAGACACCTCTATTGACCCAGCACGCTCACTTGGCTTTGCTGGTCTTCTGCGGGCGCTTGCCCTTTCCAACGCTGCTGCCAGCCTTCGGTTTGGGCGTAATGACCGGAGTCGCCTTGCCTTCGACTTTCGAATCAGACACGGTCGTCACTGTCACCGCCGGCTTCGACGATCCGCCGAAGATGCGGCGGAAGTCTGCCTTGCCCATCAGCGCGTACTGGGCGATGCCGACGACGTTCGAGGCGATGAAGTAGATTGACAGACCGACCGAAAACGACAGGGCGAAGAAGCCGTACATCAGCGGCATCACCGTCCCCATCGACTGGGTCATCGCCTGCGCCTGATTCGGCTGCCCGTTATCCGACGGCGCGGGCGGCGGCGCTGTCACTTTGAACTGAAGCCATGTCGTCACAACCACCAGCAGGATCAGCGCCAGCCCAAGCGGTGACGTGG
>JAEVZT010000038.1 GCA_023392115.1 Chloroflexota bacterium | reverse complement strand
ATGCTACCCCTATGCGATTACAGACATCACTAGTGGGAAAGGGGGGTCAGGGGGCATGATCGATTGGACACCACTGGCACTGGCGATGATTGATGACGTTCGAAGCAATGCAACAGCCGGGAGTATTTCTGCCAAGTTCCATAACACGTTAGCGGCGATGGTTGTATCGATCGCCGAACGGGTCGGGACGGAGCAGGTGGTCCTGACTGGCGGGTGCTTCCAGAACGTCATGCTGCTTGAAAAAGCAGTCGCGCGTTTGAAAAATGCCGGTTTTCGCCCGTACTGGCACAGGCAGATTCCGCCGAATGATGGCGGGATTGCCATCGGACAGCTTGCGGCAGCCATCAAAGGAGAGAGTCGATGTGTCTAGCCGTTCCGGGGCAGGTCATCAGCATTGACGAGGGCGCGTCGCCATTCGAGCGCAAGGGTAGGGTGAGTTTCGGCGGGGTGATCAGGGAAGTCAGCCTCGCTTATGTGCCCGAAGCGCAGACTGGCGATTACGTCATCGTCCACGTCGGGTTCGCCCTGAGCCGTGTCGATGAGCAGGAAGCCAGCCGGGTGTTTGAGTACTTACGACAGATGGAGGAGCTAGGAGAGCTGCAAGATGAGTGAGCGTACGTTCACAACCATTGATGGTAATGAAGCGGTAGCCCGCGTCGCCTTTAAACTCAATGAGGTGATCGCGATTTACCCGATTACGCCTTCGTCCGCAATGGGGGAATGGGCAGATGAGTGGGCATCGCTGGCGAAGCCCAACCTGTGGGGGACGGTGCCATCGGTGGTCGAAATGCAGAGCGAGGCGGGCGCGGCTGGCGCGATCCACGGTTCGCTGCAAACGGGATCGCTGACGACGACGTTCACCGCGTCGCAGGGTCTTCTGCTCATGATCCCGAATATGTACAAGATTGCCGGTGAGCTGACCCCGATGGTCATGCACGTCGCGGCGCGCGCGCTGGCGGCGCAGGCGCTGTCGATCTTCGGCGATCACAGCGACGTGATGGCAGCTCGCGGCACGGGCTTTGCCCTGCTCGGGTCGGCGTCGGTTCAGGAAGCGCACGACTTCGCGCTAATCGCGCAGGCAGCAACCCTGCGGGCGCGTGTGCCGTTCCTGCACTTCTTTGACGGCTTCCGCACATCGCACGAAGTCGCCAAAATTCAGCTTCTGGAAGATGAAGACCTGCGCGCGCTTATTCCCGATGAGCTTGTTTTCCAGCAGCGCGCGCGCGGTATGACGCCGGAAAACCCGTTCATTCGCGGCACGGCGCAAGACCCCGACGTCTACTTCCAAGCGCGCGAGACGGTCAACCCGTTCTACGCCGCCTGCCCGGATATCGTCCAGAACGCGATGGATGAGTTCGCGCAGTTGACCGGTCGCCAGTACCAGATTTTCGAGTACTACGGCGCGCCGGATGCCGAACGCGTGATCATCGTCATGGGTTCGGGCGCGGAAGTTATTCACGAAACAGTTGACTACCTGACGGCACGCGGCGAGAAGGTCGGCGTGCTCAAGGTGCGGCTGTACCGCCCGTTTGACATGCGCCGCTTCACCGAAGCGCTGCCGAAGACGGTGCGCTCGATCGCCGTCCTCGACCGGACGAAGGAACCGGGCAGCGCGGGTGAGCCGCTGTACGTTGACTGCGTGACCGCGCTTCAGGAAGAGTGGCTCGACGGACCGCTGCCGCGCGTAGTTGGTGGTCGCTATGGCTTGGCGTCGAAAGACTTCACGCCGGCGATGGTCAAGGCGGTGTACGACAACCTGTCGCAGGCGAAACCGAAGAATCACTTCACCATCGGCATCAACGACGACGTGAGCAACACCAGCCTCGATTATGACCCCGAATTCTCGGTCGAACCTGACAACGTCGTACGCGCCGTGTTCTACGGCTTGGGCGCGGATGGCACGGTCGGCGCGAACAAGAACTCGATCAAGATCATCGGCGAGAACACCGACAACTACGCGCAGGGGTACTTCGTCTACGACTCGAAGAAGTCCGGCTCGACGACCATTTCGCACCTGCGCTTTGGTCCCAACCCGATCCGGTCGCCGTACCAGATTTCAAAGGCGAACTTCGTTGCCTGTCACCAGCCGGTGTTCCTCGAACGCTACGACATGCTCAAGGACATCGTCCCCGGCGGCGTGTTCCTGCTCAATACGCCCTATGGACCCGAAGAAGTCTGGGATCACCTGCCGTACACGACGCAGAAGCACATCCTCGACAAGGGGCTGCGCTACTACGTCATAGACGCCTACCACGTCGCGCGCGAAAGCGGCATGGGCGGGCGCATCAACACGGTGATGCAGGTCTGCTTCTTCGCCATCTCCGGCGTGCTGCCGCGCGAAGAAGCGATCAACGCGATCAAGTATTCGATTGAAAAGACCTACGGCAAGAAGGGCGAAGAAGTCGTCGAGATGAACCTTCGCGCCGTCGATAATACGCTCGAACACCTGCACGAAGGCTGCATCGGGCGAGTGATGAACACGGTTGACCTGCTAGACGCCGTCCCGGAACGGGCGCCGGAATTCGTCAAGAACGTGCTCGGCGCGGTTATCGCCCGCAAGGGCAACGAGCTGCCGGTGAGCGCCATGCCGATCGACGGCACGTTCCCCAGCGCGACCGCGCAGTGGGAAAAGCGCAATCTGGCACTCGAAATCCCCGTCTGGGATCCCGACGTCTGCATCCAGTGCGGCAAGTGCGCGATGGTTTGCCCGCACGCCGTCATTCGCATCAAAGCGTATGAACCCGAACTGCTCGAAGGCGCGCCGGAAACCTTCAAGGCGACCGACGCCCGCGATACCGAGTGGAAGGGTCTGAAGTACTCCATTCAGGTGTCGCCCGAAGACTGCACCGGCTGCGGCATCTGCGTCGACATCTGCCCGGCGAAGAACAAGTCGGCTGTCAATCTGAAGGCGCTCAACATGGAAGCGCAGCCGCCGATCCGCGAGCAGGAAAACGAGAACTGGGACTTCTTCATGGACATCCCCGATCTCGACCGGCGCAATATCAAGGTGTCGAGCATCCGCCAGCAGCAGGTTCAGCGCCCGCTGTTCGAGTTCTCCGGCGCGTGCTCCGGCTGCGGCGAGACGCCGTACCTGAAATTGATCTCGCAGTTGTTCGGCGACCGCGCAATGATCGCCAACGCGACCGGCTGCTCGTCGATTTACGGCGCCAACCTGCCGACGACGCCTTGGTCGAAGAACAACGAGGGGCGTGGT
>JAEVZT010000030.1 GCA_023392115.1 Chloroflexota bacterium | reverse complement strand
GCATACCCCTTATGGTGAGAAAAAGAATATACGCTTGCTTTGCTGCTTCTACTTAAATCAGTCGTGCTTGTTTCGTCGCCCTTCCTCTCATTCTTTGCGCCTATTGTATCGCAGCTTTGATCAATGAGGGCAATGTTACACCAGAAACAAAAAGCGCGCTCCGCCGATGGACGGAACGCGCTTCTGCACGGTTTTCGATCTAGTGAACTTTTTCCGGGTGATCGACGATCGTGCCGTCGATGTACGCCCGCGCCGCGTCGTCGATCGACGCAATGTCGGTGATGATCGGGCGAATTCCGGCGCGCGGAAGCGCGTAATACATGCCGCGCCCGATACCGCGAGCGATCGCCGCCTCGCAGTCACTGATCGCCTCAATCATGAGCGCGTGGTGATCGCGCGACTGCCCGCCGCCCTGCACGGTCAGCGTTGGTTGAGCATCGACGTGGACGTGCCCGTGTGCTGAATGGTCGCAGCGCTCTTTCGAACGCATTTCACGCGCTACTACCTGATTTCCCTCGATCGTGAGAACCACATAATGACCAGCTTGACCGTAATGCTGGCTGACGGTCTGCCCGTCATCGGTCGCAAACGCGATCTTCATAAGTCTCGAACTCCCCTTTAACTTCTGTCTTAAGCCGCGCTCGCCGACGTGATGCGGCGAGCAGCCGCATATCACCGATCATAGATGAAAAAGTCGCCGCTTCCATCGTGACGATCGTAACCTGAAAAGCGAACATTCATTTGTCACTCAGCCATGTCCCATCTGAAACGTGCTAGTATGGGTAGACACGCTTTCTGTAATCTTAGGCTGGCTGACGACATTCATGAATGGCTTCCGCACGCGCGTCGATGTCCCGGAACTGCTCGATACTGGCGAAGGCTCGCCTGAAGACGTGCGCGCCAGCCTGCGCGATCTCGAACGGATCAGCCGCTACCTCGGCGGGACGTTCGCCGTGACGCGCTATCTCTACCCCCGCCTGCGGCAGCATAGGACGGCGGTGATTGCCGATATCGGCACAGGGTCAGCCGAACTTCCGGCACAGATCGCGCGCTGGTCGACGCGACACGGGATCACCGCGCGCATGCTCGCGATCGACTTCTCGGCGCGCAACCTCGACATCGCCCGCGGCAATGCCCAAACCCAGCCCACGATCAAGCTGATTCAGGCGGACGCCAATCACCTGCCGTTTGCCCGTTCGCAGGTCGATTACGTCATCTCGTCCCTGTTCCTGCATCACCTGCCGCCCGAAGACGTCGTCGCGCTGCTGCGCCATAGCTACGAGCGGGCGCGGCGCGGCATCATCATGAGCGACCTCGAGCGCAGTTGGATGACGCTGGCAAGTTTCAAACTGGTGCAGCCTCTGTTCGCCCGCAGCTACATTACGCGCAATGACGCCGCTGCATCCGTGCGCCGCGGCTACACGTCCGCTGAACTGCGTGACTTGGCGCGTGACGCCGGGCTGACAAATGCCCGCGTTCACCGCCCGTTTCCGTTCCGCATGACGCTGACGGCTGACAAATGATCGACTACGACGCGGCGGTCATCGGTGGCGGGCTGGCGGGGTGCGGCGCGGCAATCACGCTGGCGGAACGCGGGATGCGCGTCGCCGTCTTCGAGGCGGGGACGTACCCGCGTCACAAGGTGTGCGGCGAGTTCCTGTCGCCCGACTCGACGGCGCATTTACGCGCGCTCGGCGTCCTCGAACGGATACAGGCGCAGCGACCGGCACGTCTGCGCTCGGCGGTCATTACCTCACCCGACGGCATGTGTTGGGAAGCGAACATGCCGGGCGAGGGGCTGGGTTTCAGCCGCTACGCGCTCGACTGCCTGCTGGCAGAACGCGCCCGTGAAGCCGGAGCGGACGTTATCACCCGTTCTAGCGTTACGCGAATCGACGGCGACCTGACGCGTGGTTTCGCGCTCGGCGCGCGGACAACCACCGGCGAGCAATCCGTCACGGCGCGGATGGTGATCGGCGCGCACGGCAAGCGCGAAGGCATCGACAGGACGCTCGGACGGCGGTTTCTCAACACGCCCCAGCCGTTTGTCGGCTTCAAGGCGCACTTTCACGGCGATCCGCTGCCGGGGCGTGTCGATGTCCATGCCTTTCGCGGCGGCTACTGCGGCTTGAGCGAAGTTGAAGGCGGGGTGATCAACGTCTGCTTGCTGGCGCGTACCGACGTTTTCCAGCGGTACGGGTCGGCGCGCATTCCCGACTTCATCGACTGGATGCGGTCGCAGAATCCGCGCCTCGACCGCTGGCTGGCAGCGGCGGAAATGGTGAGCGATCGCTGGTACGGCATCAGCCAGATTCCATTCGTGCCGAAAGAAGTCGTCGAACGCGATGTGCTGATGGCGGGCGACGCGGCGGGCTTGATCGCGCCGCTGGCGGGCGACGGCATGAGCATCGCGCTGCACAACGGGCGGATGGCAGCCGATCACGCCGCCGCCTTTCTCGATGGGAAAATCGACGTGCCCGACCTGCGCCGAATGTATCGCCGCGCGTGGCGCGAGACGTTCGCCGCGCGGCTGCGTCTGGGGCGCTTCTTGCAGCCGTGGATGTTCGAGCCGCGCCTGCTGTCGTTCGGGCTGCGCCTGCTGCATCACGCGCCCGCCGTCGGGCGCTACTTGGTTAAGGAGACACGAGGAGGTGTCGCATGA
>JAEVZT010000019.1 GCA_023392115.1 Chloroflexota bacterium | reverse complement strand
CCACGTCATGTCCCTGTTCTCCCGCCTAGGCACGTGAATACTGTCGGTTCGTCTTGGATACGCCAACAACAATCCACACGCTCAACATCGCGGTTTATTACACGATATTAAGCAGTGTAGCACGATTGCTGAAATTCGCTTGTGTCGAAGCAGCCAATTCGTCAAACAGCACGGGGCAGCTGTCCGAACCAGTCAGTTTCTCTGAGGCTGGTACTGGGTATACACTAAATGAATTCTTTATCAGCTTGTGACGTATACGGCAATCGGTTAGAGCGGGAGGTTAATCTCATGAAGGTCAAGACGTTTATCCTGACCCTGATGCTCGTGATCGCGCTCGCCATCAGTCCAACCTTCGCTCAGGAAGGCGATCCTCGCGATCGGACACTGACGGTGGATAACTTCAGCGTCACGTTCCATCGAGCCATCGCTCCGGCAACCGTTGAGGCAGCATAGCCAGCATATCTCGAAGAGAGCATCGCCACGCTTAGTGACGCCGCAGCCGAGGATTTTGACCCGGCGCTCGGCGTCCTCGATGGCTTGGTCGAAACATTCTTGTTCGTAGAGTAGCCCGGCAAAAACTGTCCTATGTCAGCGGAAACTCAAGGAGAAAGCAGGATGCAAAGGCTCACGCGCGCCTTCGGTCTCTTACTTATGTGTGCTCTGCTCGCCGTATCAGCAATGGTGCTGCTCGCCCAAGAAGAGATGCCGGGTGCAGTAGCATGTCGACTGCCGCTAAGCGCATCCGTTCAGATCGGGTTGTCGACCGGTACGGTTTACGAGGGGGAGCTGGTATTCCTCGCCAACACACGAGGCGATCTCGTCGGACGGTTCGAGAGAAATGACGGCACAACCGTAAACGTTTTTGGGCATGTTGAAGGACGAGCCATCGCCTTGGGCTTTGAGTTTGAGGCGCAGACGGAGGAGATCACGGGGAGTTACATGTTTGCGACCGGGGTTACCCGTAACCCGGTGTTCGGCAGCACGGATTGTGGTCGTGTGCTAGGCGGCACCTTCACTGGACCTCGCGAGGGCGACCTCGGGGGATGGGAGGGATACTGCGTCGCGGCTGAACAGGTTGACGCTGACAGCGATCCCGCAGTGGCGGAACTACTTGAGGTTATCGCAAACGATCCGAGCTTTGCACCCGCGTTCGGACTTGTGGAAACGCAGTATGTCTGTTCATCGGGTTAGGCACACGTTTCCCCGCATTGATGCGGGGCTGCACAGTCGCGCGGTGTGGTACAGCTCTGATTACGGTGACAGCTGGCTGTCAGTGCGGTTGAAGCTGCCGCCGACTAAACGGGCGCTAATTCCTATTGTGAGCGCTGGAAAGCGTTACTGGCGCACACTCGTAGACTAGCGCTGTCTGCCTGCACATTATCCTGTTTAGTTCAAATGCGGTGAAACGGGAACAGGAATGCCAGTACTGCCGCGAGCCGCGTGAAATACTTACGGCGTGTCCTCGATGGGTTACCGGAGGACTGATTAATCAACTGCTGCCGATAGGCTTCACGGATCATTTCATCACGCTTCATTTCATATGTCGGGTAGTGAATGTTGTCGTTCGTCATGGGGTTCAAGCCCTCCACCGGTGACACCTGTATTCGATGTCCATACCATATGACATGAGCAGGAGGGACTGTCACCCGTCCGGTAGGGAGGGAATGTGGAGGGAGTCTCCTTTACGTCGGTGAGACGGCATCCTTCGGTTTCACTTTTCAGCGCTGAAGTCCCGAGACGTGCGGCTGGCGGATCAGGAAAGATGTGGGGTTACAGTTCAATCGGAGGATTTCGCTCCGCGTCCAGCCGGTAAATCGAGTGACATGCGCAGTGTTTTCAAGGTATATCCAAACGCTTCAAACTCGTTTGTGCCCAGTTCCTGAAAGCCGAGGCGCGCATAAAACTGTAAAGCGCGGGCATTTTGCGGCTCCACATTGAGTTCAACCCGTTTGACTCCCGGCGCGAGATGTTGAAGATACGCCTGCCATAACTGCTTTCCGATACCCTGACCGAAGTGATCAGGATGGACGTACAGGCGAAAAAGATGTACCTGCCCTTCCTCACGAGGATCGACGATTCCCATCAGCGTGCCAACAATTCGACCATCCTGTTCCGCGACGAGATTGCACACGGTTTGATTCGGAATACTGCGCTCGAAGCTGGCTTCCGACCACCATTGATCGAGCGCGCGCTCAATAAACGCATCCGGGAAAATACCCGCATAAGTCGCTCGCCATGAAGCGGACCCAACAGCGCGGACTTGTGGAATGTCGTCCAGCCCCGCCTTACGGACAGTAAGCATATGCATTCTCCTCGAGAAGAATTCTGGTTCTCACCCGCTCCGTTTTTTGCGCGCTGTGCAACACAGGTGCGCCAGTCCTGACAAACCGCTTAACAGCCCTTTTCGCCGGCTCGGGCAAGGGTTGAACAACGTGGGACGCTACGGCATGGGTTGATCGGCGAAACGTGCAGCAATCGCGTCAAACGTAAGCGTTCTGCCGCGTTCAAACGCCGGCTCGTACACATCAGCAGACAGTTCCTCTCTAAGCTGGGATACAGCCGGCTCAAACCATTCAATAGCTTCCAATGGAAGACGGGAGTGCTTCGCGCGCTCGGATATAAAGCCCAGAAGCTCGACAGTCTGTGGCTTCTGGTCAGTGTCTGAGAGCAGTTCTGCCACGTAGTACAGGACTTCGAGCTTATCCACTGTGTCGCTTGTCGGCGCGACCAGTCGCAGCGCTTCCGTGAGGTAAGTTTGTGCTGAGGCAAAACGGGCCTGCCTGCGTTCCACATTACCTAACAGCGCGTACAGTATCGCTACCTTTTGAACACGACCTGTCCGGCGCTCCAGTTCGAGGCATTCCTCAAGCAGCCGCTGCGCCAGTGGAAAATTGCGCTCGTTGACTGCAAGCCCGGCAAGACCGGTGAGCGCCTCAACAATCTGGAGTCGTTGGCGGATTTTTCGCGCCTGAATCAGTGAATTCTCTAGCAGTTGCCTTGCGTTGTCGGGCTGGTTTTCCAAGGAAGCAACTAAGGCGAGCAGTCTGAGGATAAATGTCATTGCCCATACATTGCCCTGCGCCTCTGCCATCTGAAGACAGTGGATGAACCGTTCGCGCGCACCCTTCAAATCTTTCTGCTCGTAGACGCCATAATAGCCATACAAGAACTCGAGGACGAGAACCGCCCATTCATCTTGGTAAGTTTGAGCCAAGCGCATCCCCTCATCCAGATGCTGCCGTCGCTCGTCCTGCGCGCTAACCTCATAGTCCGAGAGGACAATTAAGGAGAAGATCGCCTCACGCAGCGCCCCCTTGGCGCGCAGCAGGCGAAGGCTCTCCTGTCCATAAACCCTTGCTTGCTCTCGCTTGCCAAGCCGAGTCAGCATGTGAGCCTGACCGGCAAGGAACTTCCCCAGCGTAACACCGTCCGTCTTTTCAAGCCGCTGAAGCACGCTGCCAAACACCGTTTCTGCCTCAAAGTACTCGCCAAGGATCTCGTAGAAGTACCAGAGTTCACTGAAGTGGTCGAGAAGGTCAACCCGATCGTGCGTGGCGGCATATTCGATGGCAGCGCGAATGTTCTCCAGATCCGCTTCGAGCACATATAGCGCATTCACTTGCTGTGGCGTCTTGAGCGCGCGCGTCCATGCGTCGGTGAAAGCAGCGAAATAGCGACAATGTGCGTCAGTTGTGGTGTCTGCCAAGCCCGATTTTTGCAGTACTTCGAATGCGTACTGACGCAGGAGTTCATGAATCTGAAAACGGTTGGTATGGGGATCGCGGACAATCAGCGCCCGATTGACGAGAGAGGATAGGTCGCTCAGCTGCGCCCCGGTGACGGCTTGCGCTGCTTCCCTCGTAAAGCCGCCGTTGAAGATCGAAAGCTTGGCGAACACCTGCTGCTCAGTTTCACCCAATCGTTCCCAAGTCGTGACGAACACAGCGCGAATACTTCTCTGCCGTGCGGGAACGTCGCGCAGTTCGGACTGCAGGAAGTCAAGATTTCGACGGAGTTCAGTAAGGATTTCAGCGGGAGACAGCGCCGTGACCCACGCCGCCGCCAACTCGATTGCCAACGGCATGCCTTCGACAAACTGGCAGATCTGCACAACGCTCGCGTCGGCGTTCGCAGTGAAGTTTGGTTGCGCGCGGGCTGCACACTGCCAGAACAGCTCGACAGCATCACTGACATTGGTTAACTGCTGTTCATCCCCCGCCGCTGAGTCTAAGCCACCCAAGGGGAAAATTGTCTCGACCTGCACGTGCAGTCGTTCGCGTGAGGTCACAACGACGCTGATCTGGTTTGAAGCCTGCAGCAGTTCATTGACGAAAGGCGCTTCATCAAGAAGATGCTCAAAATTGTCGAGGATGAGCAGCATCTGCTTGTCGGCGAGAAAGTCGAGTAGCTGCGTCTTTGGAAGTCTGTGATCGGGGATAAACATGTAATCAAGCGCTTCGGCTGTGGTCGAGATGATCTGCTCTAGCGTCGTGACCGACGTCAGTTGGACGAAATACACGCCGTCGCGATATTGCGGGAGCAGCTGGTAAGCAAGTTCAGCCGCCAACCGTGTCTTGCCCATGCCGCCGGGGGCGAGAATTGTGACCAGCCGCTGCTGATCATCTTGAAGCAGTCGAACAAGCTCGCCAGTTTCACGCTGTCGCCCGATAAACGGTGTGACGTGGACGGGGAGATTATGGAACCGCTGCCTCCCAGCCTCGCTTTTCCCGAGCAGACCGAGCGCTGTGGCACGCTCAACTGCCTGCTGGCGGTTATCCGCACCCAGCTTATTGAAGATTTGGCGGTTATACCATTTGACCGTGCTGTGGGCGACGAACAGGCGCGCGGCAATCTCACGATCCGACAGATCTTCTGCCAGCAGCGCGAGGATGTCCTGCTCTCGTGCCGTCAACGGCACAGCAAGGCGAAAGGGAGAGTCATCGTCCATAAGCATGCCTCCAGCCCACAAGCCTACAGCAGACAGTCGTCATCCTATCAGGTTTTCGCGACGCTAACTCGCACATCCATCCTTCGGACTTCCGGCAGCTTGCCAGAGTCGTGGGCGGATTTAAATTGAGCGCCGCACGAAAAGCAGCGGTATTATCAATAGATATTCTAGTATAAAAACATAAAACAAGTGGCGCATTAGTGGACGCAAGCAAAATCAGCCTCGGCATGGCTGGCACAAGCGGGTGGAGCAAACTGGTATTCTTGACCAGCCTGCCAAGCCACCCGCACACCTAGATTGCCGCGCCGTGTGGTCGCAGTCACGCACGCGCTGCAAGTGAATCACACCAATTCACTAACGTAAGCCTGCAGTGAGCAGGCTTACGTTTCAACATCTCAGCTTAGCTGCCGGTCACGTCGAAAGGCTCGGAGAGGGTGCGCGCAGTGCCCGGAATCGCCGCCATGAACACGTAATCCACGGCGGGATCAGCCGACATCGGCACACTAACAGTGATCGTGAACGCGCCGTCCGCATCACTTTCAGCCTGCGCAATCGGTTCGTACACGTCGCCTTCAGCCGGACCAAAACCGATAACGATCTCGCTGTTGGGCGCGAACCCGCTGCCCGTCAACTCGACTTCCATTCCCGGTGCGCCGCTCTGCAGCGATGTGGACAGCATCATCGCCTCCGCTTTTTCAAATGCCAACCGGCTCCCATCCTCGTGCCGGATGTACAGGCGTTCGTCGGTTAGTCCATACTGTAAAGCGCCGGTCAGTGCAGCGAAAAACGCTTGCTCGCGCTGCATGATGTCGCCGCCTGAGCACGCCATCCTCGTGGACACCACGTCGCCGAATGTGATGCTCGTGCCATCGAGTTCATACATCGTGGAATAGGTATTGCAGCCGCCAAGTCCGGATGCTCGTCCCTCCGCATCAAACGTCAGCGTGATCGGACGCGCGCTGCTGTCCACCTCCGGCGTCGCTTCAACATCGGCGGGCACTT
Source organism: Chloroflexota bacterium (assembly GCA_023392115.1). Lineage (GTDB taxonomy): Bacteria > Chloroflexota > Anaerolineae > Aggregatilineales > Phototrophicaceae > Flexifilum. The sequence continues at coordinate 2,903 of JAEVZT010000019.1, read as the reverse complement.
CACTAATCAGGTTCCACGCCGTGCCCGCAAGCGGATCGCTGTCGACGCGCACAAAGTGAAGTGCTTCCACATCCTCGATTCGCAGGGTAAGCTGCTGTTCGGAGAGTTCGTAATGCGTTACGCCGCCAAGCGCGCCGAGATAGATAGACTCCTGTGTCGTCAACTGCATATCGTCGCAGGCGCGGAGTGTGCTGACAATCTCGCTCAGCGTGAGCTCTCCTGCTGCCCCGATCATATAAGCGCCGCTGTACGCGTTGCAGCCGCCATCCCCGCTGATGCGATCTTCGCCCTCGAAATTCAATGTAATGCTGCTGCCGGGCAGGACGAGTGTCTGGTGGTCTTGTCCACTCGTGGCGGTGAGCAGCCACGACGAGCCGGGTAGTCCCGGTTCCTCAGTCGCTGCTGGTGTCACGGACTGCGCCGCCGCTCCGGTGACCGCAAACACGGCGATCGACAAGACGATCAATCGGACAATTCTCATGCTGACCTGCCTTCCTTCCATCTTACATTTACAGACAGAATCAATGACGCGCGCCGGGCTCAAAACGTTCCATCAATTCTGGCTTCACGCGTCCTAGTTTTACCAAGACTTATTGTTTCAGTCGATATTTGTGTAGTTCTAGGTACCGGTGCGGGAATGTTTTTCGTGAGTGGCATGGGTGAGATAGTGCTTCAGCAGTCTGTCATACCGGCTGCCAGCTCAGGGATGATGCTGTTCCGCCCCCCACTTGTGTCGATTTTCTTCGAGATTCGGCTCGGCGACCCAGCGAATCGGCGGCGCGGTACGCTCCATCAACACTTCCGGCGTGACGTGTGCCATGATGTCACTCGCAAGCGCCAGTGCTTCGTCCCATTCGTCGTGCGCGACTTCCAGAATCAGGGCATCGTGCATGTCCAGCGCCACGCGTGAACGCATCCCCTTCGACCGGTACGTCTCGGAGACGAGGACGATCGCGCGCTTGAGCATCTCGCTCACACCGCCCTGACAGAGGTAATTCCACGCCACAAACGGCGATGGTACAGCCACTGGACGTCCCGTCCATAACTTGAGCAAGTTCGTCTGCCGCACCTGCTGCTGCGCCGCCTGCCGCATGCGTGTCACTTGTGGGAACGCCCGGTCTTTCGCCTCGATCACTCGGCGCGCTTCGTCCTTCGAGACGCCGATGCTCTCGGCAAGCCGTTCCGCGCCCATGCCATAAGCTGTGCCGTAGGTGATCTTCTTCGACATCGTGCGCAGGCGCTTTCGTTCGCTCGAATCAGCCTCCTGCCATGCCTGCCCGAAATACTGAACCGCCATGCTGCTGTGAAAGTCCTGTGCGCGGCAGGCAGCGGCGAGATTGTTGTCACCGGAAATGAGCGCTGCCATGACATTCTCGGCGTTGTTGTAGTCGATCTCGACCAGTGTGAACCCTTCATCGCCAACAGCGACTCCAGCCATCGCCGGCATCTTCCAGTTCTGCATGTGGGGGTAGCTCGACGCGCGTCTGCCCGACTCGGTCGCGATCGTGACGAGGCTGTGTAACCGTCCGTCAAGCGCGGCATGATCGATCAACCCTTCAAGCGTCGAGATCAGCCAGTCGACTTCGAGATAGGTCGCCAGATCGCGCAGCTGCTCAGCATAGGCACTGCCCTCCTCTAGATATGCCTCGATGACATACGAACCGGTGCTCAGGTCGGACAGCTCAATCTTTTGCCCCGGCTGGGACGAAAGACGTTTGCGTCCCGCCCGTGTGAAAAACCACGACTTCGGATCCCACTTCGGCAGCGGGATGCCTTTCGTTTCGTACAGGTATCGCGCCCGCGCCTGCGAGCTGCCGGGGGAGTCGAGTCCGTCCGCACGCAGCCGGGCGGCGACAATATCTCGTTCTGCGCGTAGTTCCGTCAAGCGTATCTCGACAAACGGTAGGTTTAGGCGAATCCCGCGCGCTGCCATCAGGCAGTATTCCCTCAGCGCGCGACACTCCCAGTCGATGAGTTCGACATCGCCCTCGAGTGCGTGCTGCTTGTGATAGATTTCCAGTGCCAGCCGGGCATCGTCTTGTGCGTACTGGAGCGTCACTTCAAGCGGCAGGGTGTGCAGCTTGCCTCGCTGCCCCTTGAGTGCTGCCTGTCGTTCGGGAACTGGAATGCCGAGCATCGCCGCGACACCGAGAAGGCTGTAACTGACGTCGACAGCCGGATGCAATAGGCGCGCCATCGACTGTGTGTCCCAGACGCGATCGGGCAGTTCTCCCTCAGTTAGTCTGGAAAGCTGGCGCAAGTCGAAGACGGCGTTGTGGGCGACGATCAGCGTGGGCTGGCTAAACAGGGACTTCAGATAAGCTTGTATCGCGTCATCAAACGGCGCGGCGAGCGCCGTCGTCTGAATGTCTTCCCCTTCACGCCAAGCCAGCGCAATCACGGTCACGTCCGCCGGGTAGCTCAAGCCGAAATCGACTCTAGGACCGATTCCCTGGCAGCGTGTTTCCGTCTCAATATCCAGCGCGACGACATCTGCCCGTAAGCATCGGCGTAACGCCTCGTGATCCGGTTCGTGTGTTTCCTGAAACAATGGAAGCTGCATCATGAGTCTCGTTTCATCCAACCGCGAGAGCAGAAGCTGCTTATCCTCTATGCACCACTATGGCGAATGTGCGCCGCATGAAGCGGACGAACCTTCAGCTATACTCTCTATACGTACACTATGATGTATCATCAGCTATCCGCGTGTCGAATACGAGAGGATTATTGAGCAGTATGTCAACAAACTCGCGTATACAGGCGATCGAACGCGCCACCAGCAGGACATGGGACGACTGGCAGCGGTTCATGGACGGCATTGACGCCAAGAGTCTGAACCATCACGAAATTGCGACCAAGGTATTGGAACTACTCGACGGCAAAATCGATAGTCCCGCTTGGTG
>JAEVZT010000018.1 GCA_023392115.1 Chloroflexota bacterium | reverse complement strand
GTGTACAGCGCGATCGCGCTGAGGATCGCCGCTTCGTCGGTCGCCTGCGAGAGCGCCGTATTGATCTCGAGCAGCAGTTCAGCGCGGTCGGCGCGTTAGCGGATCTGGTCTAGCAGGCGCAGCGCGTCAATCGCCGGGGCAGCCTGCTGGATCATCGCGGTGTAAATGCGCCGATCGCGCAGGCTGAAGCGGCGCGGCTCATGCCAGTTGAAAACGATCAAGCCGACCCAGCGACCCCGGTTATTCAGCGGCAGGATGACCGTCGCGCGGATATGCAAGCCGTCATAGAACTCGCGCGTTGCCCCATCGATGCGCGGATCGATGTAGGTGTCCTCGATGAGCGTCGGGCGCACGGGGTTTTCGAGCCAAACCCGGTTGATCGCATGCTCGGTGAGGTCATAAACCATGCCGATTCGGCTGGGCACGGTGTCCGGGAACCACTCGGCGACGGTGACCATCTGATCGGGCTTCCCATCAGCGCCGTCAAGGTAGAGCAGGGCGCCGGCGACTGCGCCCGACCCGCGCGCGTAAACGCTGACGGCGTCAAGCAGCTCGTCGGGCGTCTGCGCCCGCGTCAGGTGGTTTGACGCGCTGTAGAGCATGTCGATCTCTTGCATCGCCACTTCGAGCTCGAGCGCGCGCCGCTGCATCTGGTCGAACAGGCGCATCGAGTCGATGACCGGGCTTGCCTGCTGGATGAGGGCTGTCAGAATGCGCTGATCGTGCTCGTCGAACAGGTGCGGCGTTGTCCAGCCGAAGATGATCATGCCGACCCAGCGGTCTTTGATCGTCAGCGGCAGCCCGGCGACTCCGCGCATTTGCAGGTTGAAGAGACTCGCGCGCGTGTCGTCGTCGATCGTTTCGACGAGGGTCACGTCCTGAAACAGGATCGGGCGGTCAGCTGGCGCGCCGACCATGCGCCCGAGCAGCTCGCGCGGGATCGGCGTCTGCGTCCCGACCGTGAGCGTAATGCCCTGTGCCCGCGTCCACATGGCGACAACCTCGAACCACTCGGGATTCGTCGGGTTGTCGGTATAGAGCAGCATGCCGGTCGCGGCGTCGTTGTCGCGCGCGTAGTCGCTGACCGCTTCCAACGACTCGGCGGGCGTTGACGCCTGAGTCAGTTTGTTGGAAGCGGCATATAGGATTTCAATTTCGTCTTTTAGAAATGGACTCTGTGATAACACCTGATCACCCGCAGCTCACTCGGCGCGGCAGTTTGACATCAGGATTCGGCTTTGTCTACCAGCCCGATTCGGACGGCGTACAGCGCCGCTTGCGTGCGGCTGGAGACGTTCAGCTTGGCGAGGATGCTGCTGACATGCGTCTTGACCGTCTTTTCGCCGATCGTCAAAATCTGCGCGATCTCTTTGTTTGAATGTCCTTCTGCCAGCAGGCGCAGGACTTCGGTTTCGCGTTCGGTCAGCGTCTCCGGGCTTTCCGGTGCGCGCACCTCGCGCATCAGGCGGGCGGCTGCCTGCGGGGACAATTGTACCTGTCCCTCATATGCCGCCTTGATCGCCTGAATCAATTCTTCGGCTTTTGTGTCCTTGAGCAAATAGCCAAGCGCCCCGGCGCGGATTGCGCCGATGACGGAGGAGTCTTCGAGCACGCTCGTCAGGGCGATAACTTCCGTGTCCGGCAGTTCACGCTTAATAGCGGCGGTCGCCTCGATGCCGTCCATGACCGGCATAAGCAGGTCCATTAGGACGACATCCGGCTTGATTTCACGCGCCTGCTGAAGCGCCTCTTTGCCGTTGGTTGCTTCGCCCACAATTTCGAGGCTGGGGTCGAGCGTTAAGAACATACGCAGACCCTGACGAACGACCGCATGATCGTCCGCTATCATGATCCGTATTGCCATGCTGGTTACACCGTATGAGTACATGTCGCGACCTAACCACTATAACACCGATTCAAAAAAGGAACGCTGTCACTTTCGCAGAATGACAGCGTTGCTAGGCTGTGGTGGGTCTTAACATGGCTCGTTGACCAGCGCGTCATCGCACGCGGCGCGGATGCGGGCTTCCTGCGCCGCGTCATCATTCATGATTTTGAGATGGTGTACTTCGTGAAGATGAGTGATGATCTGCTGCACCATGTCGTCCACTACGTCCGCGTGGACTTCGAAGTCGCAGTCGTTTCCCAGTGAACGGCACGAGAAGTGTTTCATGGGTATCCCCTCGATTTAACCACACTTAACACGGATTGGCTGCGGGCGACAGCTCACCAATGCAGTCGTTCTGCGCTCTTGAGCGGCGCACGAACGGCACGAGCAGGTCGGCGAATTGTGCGAATAGGCTGCGGCGTCCCTGCCGCGCGAGCCAATCCTGTTCGGCGTTATGCAGGCGCTCCTGCTGTTCGATTTGTTCCAGTCGGTGACGCATGATTGGGTCGAGCATCATTTGACCTCACGATCTCTATCTCAACCGCCATGATGATCTAACCACAACGTTTTGGTTGGCTCGACAGGCGAATTATTGAAACATAATAAGCCTTTTCATCGAGAAACATCTCCGTCGAAAGTCTGAGGACTTGGCTACAATAGGGGGTTTACGCGGCTTGACAGAGAACAGATGAAACAGCATGGATGATAAGTTTGCCCTGAAGTCGAACTCGGCGGGCATCCGCCTGATCGCGCAGATGACGATTTACAACAGCGGCGATTTCGACCGCCTGCGCCGCCTGATCGAAGACAGCTATTCCGACGATCTGCTCGGTCTGCGCGATACCGGCGATTGGATGGCAATGTTTGAAGACCTGCACAGCCGGGTGGGGCGGCTGCGCGTGACGCAGGTGCTGGCGCTCGACAAGTATCAGGTTGTCGTGTTGATGCTGGCGCAGAACGACGGCGCGTTCTACATCCATGATCTGAAGGTCGACCCCGAATACCCGCACAAGGTGATCGGCTACAGCCAGTACGCCGTCGTCTGAACCTCATAAACGGAGAGCAATCCCATGCCCCGACTGCTGCTTATCGTTTCGCTTGTCCTGTGCGGCGCGGTGATCGCGGCGTGCGGCGGCGCGGTGACCCAACCGCCGGCGCTGACGCTGATCGCGCCGCAAGACCTGCCGACCGCGTCGTTCGACGATCCGGTGCTGCGCGAGGGGCAGTTCAACTACGATCTGTACTGTGCGCACTGTCACGGCTACGACGGGCAGGGGCAGGTGGAAGAATCGATCGCGAACACGGTGGCGCTGGGCATGCACCTTGTCCCCGCGCACAACGCGACCGGACACACGTATCAGCATCCCGATCAACTGCTGCTGCGCGTCGTCAAGGAAGGCATCCCCAACCCGCACAGCCAGTACCCGATGCCACCGTTCGGGCAGGTACTCACCGACGAGCAGATCATGGGCATTTACGCCTATATCAAGCTGTGGTGGACTGACGACCAGCGCCGGCATCAGGCAGGGGTCAGCGCGCGCTGGGACGAAATAGGCAGGGCGCTCGGCAGCGGTGTCGAAAGCACCGACACTATA
>JAEVZT010000502.1 GCA_023392115.1 Chloroflexota bacterium | reverse complement strand
ACGACGCCCGTCGCCTGACCTTACGCCGCACTTTGTTTTCGGAAGGGTTCACTTGTGAAGACGCTTGAGACTGAAATACTTATCGTCGGCGGTGGGTTAGGGGGTGTAGCGGCTGCGCTGGCTGCGCTCCGTCTTGGTCGCCGCGTTATCCTGACTGAAGACTCGGACTGGCTTGGGGGTCAGCTCACATCGCAGGCTGTGCCACCGGACGAGCACGACTGGATCGAGAAGACCGGCGCGACCGACACCTATCGCTGGCTGCGCGAGGGCATTCGGATTTACTACCGCCGTCACTATCCACTGCTTCCCGAAGCCGCTGCCGATCCGTACCTCAACCCCGGCATGGGAAACGTGAGTCCGCTGTGTCACGAGCCGCGCGTTGCGGTAGCTGTGATCGACGCGCTGCTGGCACGCTACCGCGCATCCGAGCAGCTGCGCGTGCTGTTTGAGCACAAGCCTGTTGCGGTCGAAACAGATGGCGACAGGCTGCGAGCGGTGACCCTCGTCCACGAACCGAGCGGCGACGAGGTTGTCATCAGTGCGACTTACATCATCGACGCGACGGAGTTGGGTGACCTGCTGCCGCTGGGCGGGGTGGAACACGTCATCGGCGCGGAAAGCCAAGCGCAGACCGGCGAACCGCATGCTCTGCCCGGAGAACCTGACCCGCTCGACCAACAGGCGGCGACGTGGTGCTTTGCCTTTGATTACCTACCCGGCGAAGATCACACCATCGCCAAGCCGGAGATGTATGACTTCTGGCGTGAGTATCAAGCGGATTTCTGGCCGGCGCGTCAGTTGAGTTGGACTGCATCACACCCGGTGACTCTAGAGCCGTACACACAGTCACTGTTCAGCGGACCCACCGACGCCAAGAAAGCGCCGGATTACTGGCACTACCGGCGCATCTTCTACCGCAAGCACTATCCGGAAGGCTTGTATCCGAGCGATATCGTTGTCGCCAATTGGGTTCACATTGACTACTGGCTTGGCGCGCTGGTCGGCGTGACGGCTGAAGAACAGCAGCGGCACTTGGCTGAAGCAAAGCAGCTCAGCCTTTCTATGATGTACTGGATGCAGACCGAAGCGCCCCGGCATGATGGCGGATTTGGCTATCCCGGCTTGCGACTGCGCGGCGATATCACCGGCACCCGCGATGGACTCGCCAAACGCATCTATGTGCGCGAGAGCCGCCGGATTCAGGCGCAGTTTACGGTCACAGAAAACCATGTTGGCGTGGAAGCTCGCGGTGACCTAAAGGGCGCGGAGCGGTTCGCGGACACCGTTGGGATTGGTTCGTACCGCATTGACCTGCACCCCAGCACAGCGCCACGCAACTACGTGGACATCAGCAATTGGCCCTTCCAGATCCCGCTGGGCGCGCTGCTGCCAGTACGGGTCGAAAACCTGCTCGCGGCAAACAAGAACATTGGCTCAACGCATATCACCAACGGCTGTTACCGTCTCCATCCGGTCGAATGGAACATCGGCGAAGCGGCGGGCGCGCTCGCTGCCCACTGCTTAAGTCAGGGGCAAACTCCGCATCAGGTCAGGAATGACGCATCGAACCTTGAAGCCTTCCAGAATGTTCTGTCCCGGCTCGGCGTTCCGCTGCATTGGCCCGAAGACATTCGCCTGACGCCGCGCTTGAAGTTGTTCGGCACCGCGGACTGAGCACAGTTGTCCGCCGTGCTGTATCAGTCACACCAACGCTTGTCGATTTCATGTACGCGTTGGTGTGACCGATCAAAACCGCTCGCTCCGACTTCGACACCACGCTTGAGCTAGAATGCGCGCAGATACTGCGGCGGCACAGGTGCTTCGTGTTTGAGCACTCGCGCGGCGTGAAGAACCCAGTGTGGGTTGCGCAGCAGTTCACGCGCCAGCAGGACGATGTCCGCTCGCCCGTTACGGATGATCTCATCCGCCTGCATCGGATCGGTGATCAAACCAACTGCCGCCGTCGAGATCTGCGCGCCATGCCGCACCCGTTCCGACAACGGCACTTGATAACTTGCGCCAGCCGGAACGCGAACGTGCGCCGCGACTCCACCCGAACTACAGTCCATCAGATCAACCCCTTCGTTCTTCAAGCGTTGAGCGAGCGCGACCGAATCTTCTACCGTCCAGCCGCCCTCGAGCCAGTCGGTCGCCGAGAGGCGCACCGTCAGCGGCTTGTCCTCCGCCCAGACCGAGCGTACCGCCCGCACGACCTCGAGGGCGAAGCGAATACGGTTATCGAAACTGCCACCGTATTCGTCTGTTCGCCGGTTTGCTAACGGCGACAGGAAGCTGTGGATCAGGTAGCCGTGCGCCGCGTGAATCTCGATCCACTCGAAGCCCGCCTCGCGCGCCCTGACGGCGGCATCACGAAACAAGCCGACGACACGGCAGATTTCCTCAGAGGTGAGTTCGTGCGGCGTCCGATAGTCCTCGCCAAAGGGGATTGCGCTCGGCGCGATGATGTCCCACCCGCCTTCAGCGTCAGAGAGTGGTTTACCCCCTTGCCATGGACGCGCGACGCCGGCTTTGCGCCCAGCATGCGCGATTTGGATACCGGGGACAGCGCCATGCTCGCGGATGAAACGGGCAGCGCGCGCCAGCGGCTCAATGTGCTCGTCCTTCCAGATGCCGAGATCGTGCGGCGAGATGCGTCCACGCGGCTCGACCGCCGTCGCTTCGGCGATTACCAGCGCCGCGCCGCCAACCGCGCGCGATCCAAGATGAACCAGATGCCAGTCATTGGCGAAACCGTCCTCGCTGCTGTACTGGCACATCGGCGAGACGCCGATCCGGTTGCGCAGCGTCACACCCTTTATCATCAATGGGTCAAACAGATGCACTTTGTGTCTTCTCTCCTGCTTTCGAGACTCAGCGTTTGAGTGCCGGCACGACATGCTGACCTAATAGCTGGATTCCCCTTGGCGAAGGTAATCCGTGCGGGGTGCCAAACTCGATCCGGCTCACGCCTGTCGCGAACAGCCCTTCACACTGACGGATTATATCCGCCGGCGTGCCCGAAAACGCAAACCGGTCGAGGATATCGTCGGAGATCAGGGATGGCGTTTCCTTCAGGTCACCCCGCTCGACCAGAAGCCGCAGTTGATCAAGCAGCTCGGGGTCAACCTGCACGGTGGGATCGAGCGGGGCAACCACCGGCAGGTAAAGCGCCACCGATCGACGGGCTGCGTCGCGCGCCCGCTGCCGGTCTTCATCGACGACGGTGACCGCGCCCAAGACAACCCCGACTCCGCCGACCGGTCGTCCCGAAAGGCGTTCGCCTTCCGCCACATAGCCCTTGATCACCGGGACGATGTCAGGGTTGGCGGATCCGCCGACCTTAACCTCATCGGCGATTTCGCCCGCCAGCGCGCAGAGCTTCCGCCCCCACGACCCGATCAAGAGCGGGATAGGCGCGGGCGGCAGCGGATACGGCGCTCGGACATGCTCGGCGAGCCGGTAGACCTCACCGTGATACCCGCCTGAGTCACCGCGCAAGAGATAGCGAACCACGTTAGCCGCCTCGCGGATCTGCTGGATCGGCTTGCCGGACTCGTGCATGCCGTGATCATCGAGCCATGCACCGCGCGCCAAGCCGACGTAGACACCGCCGCGCGCGATCTGCGCCAGCAGCGCCGTTTGCGCCGCGATGTCAATTGGGTGGATGCGCGCGGGCGGCACCGCCGCTGCGCCGAGCCGCGCCCGCGATAGGTGCGGCGCCATCAATAGGAGCGGCGCGTAACTAGGATGGTAGGGCGCGTCACAGTACACGCTGACAACATCGAAGTCGTAGCGGTCGATCAGCTGTGCAAGCGCGACGTAGTCCGAGGCTGACTTGTCCGTTTGTAGGGCGATGCTGACGGTATTCATGTCAAATCGTCGCTGTCCATCGTCCGCTTGCGGATGCGTTCAATTTTCATGATCAGCCGCTCGTCGGGGTCGGGACACGCAACCAGCGAGTCGCGCTCAAGCCAATCGCCCGCTGCGAGGTCACGCTGTTTCGCCGCCAGCAGCGGCAGGACAGCGCTCAGGGCGTAAATGCAGAAGTGCTTGCCCGGCGGAATCGTGACTCGACTGCTCTCGGTCAGTTCGAAGTAATCGCCAACCTGCATCCCACAGACTGAGCGCCCTTCGATGGCGACGACGGTCACACGCAGGTCGTATAGTTGGAAAGTGTTCATCGAAACCTCGGAAGCACATCCCGCCCCAGTATGTCGACAGCTGCAAGGAGATCGCTGCCGAGCGGCGGACCAAAACTCAGGTGGCGAACGCCGAGATCGACCAGCGACTTCAGCCGTGCAGCCACGTCCTGTCCCGTGCCGACGATACCGATCTTGAGCATCGCCGGGGTGACTAATCGTTTCGCTTTCTCGACGTCGCGTTCGACCATCACCGCGTGCTCGATAGCGTCGAAGTCCTCGCGCGCCAAGCCGAGGCGGTTCCAGATCAACGGGCTGAGGGCGTGACCATAATAGGCGATCTTCTCGCGCAGCGCATCTTCCGCCGACGCTTGATTATCACCTAGCGAGCACCACACACAGGCGGCGACGTCAACCTCGTCAAGGCTTCGCCCCGCCGTTGCCGCGCCCTCGCGAATATACGGTATGACCGTCTCATAGTGCTCCGGCGGGAACAGGAGCGGCAATCCGCCGTCCGCCGTCGAGCCTATCAGGCGGAGCATATTCGGGCTAAGCGCCCCGACGTAGATCGGCACGCGCCGGCGCGGCGAAAAGCGCAGGTAAGCTTCTTCTGTCCACTGTAACGACGCGCCCTGCATAGCGGCACGTTCGCCGGAAAACAGGCGCCGAATGGCGACGATTGCCTCGCGCACCGCCGTGAGGGGTTTGGGCTGCTCGACGCCGATCCAGTTCAGAAAGTCATTCGCGCCTGCCGAAATGCCGAGGTTGAAGCGCCCTTCCGAAAGCTCATCCAGTGTGGCGGCAAGCATCGCGATTTCTGCCGGGTTGATCGTGTACGGGTTAAGTATGCACGTACCGATCTCGATGTGCCGGGTTGCCTGCGCCACAGCCGAGAGAATGACCGGCGCGCTCCGCAGGAATAGGTCGTTGCTGACCCACAGCTGGTCGAAGCCCACCGCCTCCGCCGCCTGTGCGATTGCGACATACTGCGGAATCGGCAGGTCGTTGTTAAGGCGCAGGCTGAACTTCAATCCGCTGCCCCGATGATGGCTTCGACTTCGATTTCAACAAGATGTTCCGGCGACACCAGCGCGCTTACCTCGACCAGCGTGCTGGCAGGGCGAATGTCGGCGAAGAACTCGCCGTGCGCCCGCGCGACCTCTTCCCACAGGCGAATGTCGGTGACGTACATCCGCGTCCGCACGACGTCTGCCATCGACGCCCCCGCCTCATGCAGCGCGCGCTCGATCTTGCGGAAGATGTAGACCGCCTGCCCGTGTGCGTCGCCTTGGCTGACAACCGCGCCGGTTTCGTCACTGGCGGTCGTCCCGGCGACGTGGACGACATTCCCGACTCTGACCGCGCGCGAGTAACCTGCGACTGCTTCCCATGGCGTTCCCGACGATATATTCTGTCGCTCAGTCATCACTTATGCCTTTACCCTAGTCCACTACGTACAGCGTCTGGAAGCCCTTGGTCAGCGGCTCGCCGCCAGCCGGGCGCACGACGACCACGTCCTCGACGCGCGCCGAAAAACTGTCGAAGTTCATGATGCTTGGCTCGACTGTGAACATCATGCCTTCGCGTAGGATGGTCTTGTCTGTTCGGGTCAGGAACGGCGGCTCGTGAACATCCATGCCGATACCGTGCCCGAGGCGGTGGCGGAACGCCTCACCATATCCTGCCTGCTCGATCACCCGGCGAGCAGCAGCATCGGCGTCTTCCGCCGTCACCTGATCTGCCTTGAGCGCGGCGATGCCCGCCTGCTGTGCCTTCATGACTAGATCGTACACCTCCTGAAACTGGCGGTCAGGCTCGCCAAAAGCCACCGTCCGCCCAAAATCGTAACACCAGCCATCGAAGACAGCGCCGAAATCGAACAGGACGGAAACCGGCGGGTTGAGTGGGCGGTGCCACGTTCCCAGCCGGTCGCCCATGCGCAGCGGATGTGCCGGACCGGAATTGTAGAGCGACGTCGTGAAAGAGGGACCTAGCGATCCATGCCTGCGAAGCTGGTAATCAACTTCACTCACGACATCGAGTTCGGTCATGCCGAGCCGGAGCTGCTTCAACACGTCGGCGAACGCTGCCTCAGTGATTTCGCCGGCTTGGCGCATGACTGCAATATCGTCTTTGCTCTTAATCACGCGCAGCTCGCGCAGAATGTCGGTGGCAGACACAAACACCGCATCGGGCATCAAGGCTTGCAGGTGGATGACCGTTTCGGCGTGCGCGCGGTCGCTGACGGCGATGCGCGGCTTCGCGCTCAGGTTGAAGCCCTTCAGCACGTCGGACACCAGCGCGGCGGGATCATCCCAATCCCCCAAG
>JAEVZT010000191.1 GCA_023392115.1 Chloroflexota bacterium | reverse complement strand
GCATGGCATCAAGGTCTTCGGCATCGTCTTCGAGGTGCAGGGCTGGGAATACCCGGTCGAGTTGAACGACGCCGAAGACACGATTCTGGCGATGAACGAGCTGCGCGGCGCGGGAAAGCGGGACTGGATCGGGCTGCGCGAGTTCACGCAGAACCGCTACCCGAAGCTGTGGCAGCCGTTCGAGCACTACTTCCCGAACGGGTTAACCGACAGCAGCGGCAATCCGGTGACCGACCTGACGGATTGCTGCTCGCGCGACATTCACGGCAACAAACTGCACGCGCGCTGGGTCGAATGCCCCGACCGCGAGCACGAGTGTTTCTTGATGGATCGCAACCATCCGGCGTGGCGCGAGTACCTGAAGGCGATCGTCCGGATTCAGATTGATGCCGGCGTCGACGGCGTTCAGCTTGACGAAGCCGAATTACCGCTGACGAGTTTACAGTACGGCGGCTGCTTCTGCGACGAATGTATGCGCCTGTTCCGCGAGCATCTTCAAGCGCTTCCGCGGGAATCCCTGCCGCAAGCCCTCGCCGACGTCGACCTCGACACCTTCCATTACGGCGAATGGCTGCTGAGTCAGGGTTTCGACTTTCAGGACAAGCGCGAGGACTCGCCGCTCTTCTGGGATTACGTGCGCTTCCAGCGCAGCGCGATCACGCGCTACTTCGGCGAATTGGCGGACTATGCCCGGAGCTACGCCGCTTCAAAGGGGCGGACGGTTCAGGTTTCGGGCAACTTCTTCAACCTGTTCGACCAGTATTACCCGCTTGCGCCGTATGTCGATCTCGTCATCACCGAGATGCGCAACACCCGCTACCGGCAGCCGGCATGGTATCGCTACGTCGCCGGTTTCGCCGGACAGAAGCCGGTTGTTGTCGTCGAGAATCCGTATGGCGGAGTCGTACCCGAACTGATCGACATGCTCAAGGTGGGGCGCGGCTATGACCGCTTCCGCATGTCGCTCTACGAAGCGGCGGCGCTCGGCGCGAACATGAGCGTCCCTTATGGCTCGTGGATGGGCAGCGTGATCGAGGACGCCTTCTACGCCCCGCACGATCTGTGCGTCGAGATTCAGGATTTCATCACCGGCCACGAGCAGCTTTACAGCTGCCGCACCTACTCGGAAACGGCGGTTGTTTACAGCGTCGAGAGCAATTTCGAGCTTGTCTCCCGGCGCGACCTATTCGCCGACAACCGCACGAACGCCTCAGGCACGGGGACGGTGCCGTTCTACGAGGTATGCGATGCGCTCAGCGACGCCGCCGAGCCGTATGACGTGCTGTTCTTCCCTGACGGCACGCTGCGCCGGGACGAATTGAATCTGTCTGACATCGAGCAGTACAAGACGCTGGTACTGCCGGACTGCCGCTTCTTGACGCCCGCACAGGCACAGCTGCTGCAAGCCTATCTCGATCAAGGCGGCTGCCTGCTCGTGCTCGGCGGCTTGGGCGAAAACCTGCCCGAAGCCGCGCGTACGGCGCTCGTCAATCACCCGAACACGCGCCGTCCGTCTGAAGCGTTCAACCTCGAACAGCTTCCCAGAGGAAGACAGGCGCGGATCGAGCCAGCGGCAGATGTCGCACTCAACATTCAGAAGGTGGACGCGGGAGCAGCCATCCACTTGATCCGCTATGACTACGATGAGGCACAGGACGCGGTGCCCGTGCTTCCGTCATTGGAGATCAGCCTGCGACTGCCAAAGCACTTTGCGAGCGCGGAAGTCTTCTCGCCGAACGGCAGCCCGCAGGCGATGTTGACGCATGAAGGGGATGCACATCACATTACACTGCGCGACGTACCGCTTTACACGATCCTGCTGCTGCGTTCGTGGTAGGGGCTGTCGAACGGGCGCGAACACTATCTACACACGTGAAGAGGCATCATGAACAAGCTACGAGTCGGTATTATCGGCTGCGGCGAGGTGACTCAAATCATGCACCTGCCAAGCCTCATTCAGCTCAAGGACTACTTTGAGGTCACGGCAATTTCTGACGCCAGCCAAACCGTTGTTGACGGAGTCGGCGAGCAGTGGAACATCCGCAAGCGCTTCCTCGACGAGCGCGATCTGCTGGCGCAGGACGACGTCGACGCCGTGCTGATCGCCAGCCCCAGCCACTACCATGCGCGCAGCGCGATCTATGCCGCCGAAGCGGGGAAGCACGTCCTCGTCGAAAAGCCCATGTGCTATACGCTGCGCGAGGCAGATGAAGTCAGCGCCGCCGCGAAGAAGGCGGGCGTCACAGTACAGGTCGCCTACATGCGCCGCTACGCGCCGGCATTCGTCGAAGCGTGTCGGCTCGTGCGCGAACTCGACAGCATCCGGTTCGCCCGCGTCCACGACATCATCGGGCGCAACGCGTCGATCGTCGAGAGAACGTCGCGCGTGATCAAGGGTAAAGACATTCCGGTAGCCGCGCTCGACGCGAGCAGAGCAGCTGAAAGCGCGCTCATGGACGAGGCGCTTGGCAGCTTCACCCCCGAACTGGGACGTGCATACGGCATCCTGCTCGGACTGGCGAGTCATGACGTGTCGGCGATGCGCGAGCTGCTTGACGAGCCGCGAGGCACCTTGTACGCGGCGCACCGGCACGGCGGAAC
>JAEVZT010000004.1 GCA_023392115.1 Chloroflexota bacterium | reverse complement strand
GCCCTGATCAGTTCGACAATTCGCCAGCCCGCTTCGACATCATCGGGCGTCGTCAGATGTCCAATGTCGGCATAGCCACCGGCGATCCTGCCTGCCGAGTCGTAGAACCCGTTGAGCGCGTTCGGCTCAATATCCAGCGCGTCGGCGACCGCGCCGAAGACAGCGCCATCGGTCGGCATATGCAGCACCGCCCGACCGTAACCGATGTACAGCAGTGGAATCACGATCAGCCCTACCGCGCCGAGCGCCCCGCCCCAGCGGCGGAACGGGTCGATCAACAGGCGCGACAGGTAGTTGCGGTTGAACGTCCAGTCGCGGCGCAGCGTCCGCGCGGCGAAGATGCCGCTCAGGATGCACAGCGCGGCGATCGCCGTTGCAAAATAGCTGTCGCCCGCGCCCCACTTGCCCGACAGGACGCTGTTGGCAACCGCCGCCGCGAACCAGATCGTGTAGATCGACAGGCGGCTGAAATAGAGCTCGTAGGCGGCATAGAGCAGCGCCGGGACGATCAAGAAGCCGTGCAAGCCGAACCACAGCCGGAACAATCCGGCGGTCTGGTCGGGGTAGAACGGGTTGACGTTCGCCGTGATCGTCTGAATCCACCACTGCCCATTCGTCGCGGCGTCAATCCACATGAAGATCGCCGCGCCGACGACGGCGAAGCCGATCCCCCAGATTACGGCGCGGCGCGGCTGGCGGATGAACAGGAAGATGAAGGCGGCGATCGCCGTCGCGTAGGCGAGCTGCTTGGTGTAACCTGCCGCTAGGATCAGCGCCAGCCCGGCGAAGATCGTCCGCCGCCGCCCCCCCTTATCCTCGATCTCGTTGGCATGCGCCAGCACGACGACCGCCAGCGTTTCAAACATCACCATCGTCATGTGCTGGCGGAACAGCGGACCAATGTGGTAGACGGTGTTCGAGGCTAGAAACGCCAGCCCCGACAGCATGGCGATCCCCCTATGCCCGCCATCGCGATAAACGGCGTAGCCGATCGCCGACGCCGTGACCAGCGTGCCCAAGAAGCCGAGCAGCCGTCCGTACCAGTACGCGTGCCCGAACAGCCAGACGAACGGCGCGGCGATCACGTGGAAAAGCGGCGGGTAATTGCTCGAATAGAACGGGTAAACGTTGGTATCTTTGTACGGGAACTCGCCCTGACTGAACAGGATTGTGTCGACGAGTTCGAAGCCTTCGCCCTGATCGTAGTCGAACGGGAAGGCGATCAGGTTGGCGGCGTAGGCGACATAAACCGCGAAGTAGCCGAGCAGGATCAGCAGCGCCGCCGCCATCAGCAGGCGGTGGACGCTGATGCCGACACACCCAATCGGCGCGGCGGCACGGCGTTTAAGTTGGGTGTTGGTGGTTGATGCCATAGGATGTGTCAGGCGGGGTCACCGCCGAGCGGGATGAGCGTCAGCCCGACGAGCGCCATCAGGACGCAGCCGCCAAGCGCGATCCGCTGCGCGGGACCGATGCTGCCCTCCCTGCCCGCGTCGAGCAGGTCGATGGCGAGGATGGCGGCAAAACCGGCGATTCCGGCGATCAGCAGCAGGAGACCGAGCAGTCGTTTGGTCAGCGTGAAGTGTGTCGAAAACATGGCGCGAAGTATACCACAGGCGCAACTTTTGAAAATCGCCTGCGTATAGAATAGTGATGCAACCGGCAGAGAGAAAACCCGTACTCAATTTCACTGCTGACGTGCAGTACTTTACAGGTTACCGGTATGTTGTTTGAGGATGCTTCTATGAGCAATGAACCGATCCGCGAGTCCGACGATCAGGAGCGCGTCTCGCGGCTGTCGTCGGCAGCACCGCGCAGCGACGATGATGTCGTGCGCGAGTACGAACAGCGGTATTCAGGCGAAAAGCCGAAACGGCGCGAAATGCCGCGCAGCTACAGCACCATGCGCGTTTCCGACGACGAAAAGCTGTGGGCGGCGGTCGCTCACGGCAGCACATGGGTCACGCTGATCGGCGGCTTATTGAGCGTTGGCATGATCGTGCCATTGAGCGTGTTCGTCCCGCTGGTGATCTACTTCATGTTCCGCCGCCGCTCGGACTACGTCGCCTTCCACGCGCTTCAGGCGTTCGTCTTGCAGATCACAGGCACAATCGGCGCGCTGGCGCTGCTGTTGGTCGGTGGAATCGTCTGGGGTATCGGCATGGTGATCGCGCTGCTCGCGATGGTCGTCCTGATCGGCTTCATCCTCGTGCCGCTGTGGGGACTTGTCGGGATCGCGTTGGGGGTGGTAAGCCTCGCCCTGCCAGTCGCGATGGTGCTTTTCGGCACGCTCGGCGCAATCGAGACGTACAACGGGCGCGATTACCGCTACCCGTTCATCGCCCGCTGGGTCGACCGCCAATTGGCGGGGAACTACTTGCAGACGGTGTAATCCCTCACCTCGTGTAAAGGCTGAAGGGCGGCAGTTCCGCCGGATGCTCAAGCATCCGTCTGCTGTTCAGTAAGCCGACTGAAGTCGGCTGGTCAGCCCCGTTCACGGGGCTTTTTCTCTAGCCCGACGCTTTGAGCGTCGGGTGACGCCTCGCAAAGCTAGCACGTTAACGCAAACAAAGGGCAGCCGCTTGGACGCCCTTTTGCTTTTTCCGGCGAAGTGTTACCTTTCACGGCGTCATCAACACGCTCTCAGGAGATGAACCGATGCTCGCCGATACGATCCGCACCCTGTTTGATTATCACTACTGGGCAAACCGCCGCGTCCGCGATTGCATTGTCGCGCTGACGGACGAGCAGTTCACGCGCGCGAACGACTATTCGGTCGGCTCGATGCGCAATCAGGTCGTTCACACGATGGGCGCGGAACTGCTCTGGGTTTCGCGTCTGCGCGGCGTCTCGCCGTCGGGCTTCCCCAACCCGGACGACTTCCCGACGCCGCAAAGCGCCTTTGACGCGTGGGCGGCACAAGAAGCCGACGTGCGCGCATTTCTGGCGGGACTTACCGACGAGCAGCTGGCACAGACGATCGAATACCGGACGACAAGCGGCGTCGCCTATCGGGAAACCGCGTGGGTCATCCTCATGCAGTTGATCAATCACGGGACGGATCACCGGGCGCAAATCCTCGCCGGACTGCACCGGCTCGGCGTGCCGACCGTGCCGCAAGACTTCATCATGTACTCGCGCGAACGGGCGCAAGAGGCGACGTAAACGCGCTTTATTTCTCATTACGCTCGTGTTATGCTTCTGGAGTCCTTCAAACAGCGTAATACTTCCCTTCGCAGGAGCTAGTATGTTAAAGACGCAGAACTGCGGCGAGTTGCGTTCCCAACACGCCGGTCAGCAGGTGATGCTGGCGGGCTGGGTTCACCGCCGTCGTAATCAGGGTGGCTTGATTTTCATCGACCTGCGCGACCGCTGGGGCATCACCCAGATCGTCGTCGACGAGGCGCAGACTCCCGACGCGCACCGCGTCGCCGATACCGTCCGCGCCGAGTACGTGATTCAGGTGACGGGCACGGTGCGCCGCCGTCCCGAAGGCGCGGAAAATCCCGAGCTGGAAACCGGCGAGATTGAAGTTGTTGGCGAGCAGATCGTCATCCTCAACACGGCGAAAGTCCCGCCGTTTTCGATCAACCGCGACGAGTCGATCGACGAAGAAGCGAAGATGCGCTACCGCTATCTCTACCTGCGCCGCCCTGACGTACAGAACAACATCGTCATGCGCCACCGCATGGTTAAGTTCATCCGTGATTACCTTGACGAGCGCGGTTTTGTCGAAGTCGAAACGCCGATCCTGTTCAAGACGACGCCCGAAGGCGCGCGCGACTTCCTCGTGCCGAGCCGCCTGATGCCGGGAACGTTCTACGCGCTGCCGCAAAGTCCGCAGCAGTTGAAGCAGCTGCTGATGGTCGCGGGCTACGACCGCTACTTCCAGATCGCGCGCTGCTTCCGCGACGAAGACCTGCGCGGCAACCGTCAGCCGGAATTCACGCAGCTCGACCTCGAAATGAGCTTCGTCCAGCGCGAAGACGTGATGGAATTGATCGAAGGCTTGATGACGTCGCTGACACGCGAGGTCGGCGGCAAAGAACCGTTGTTCGTCCCCTTCCCGCGCATCAAGTACATTGACGCGATGGAGAAGTACGGCTCGGACAAACCCGACCTGCGTTACGATCTGGCGGCAATCGATATCAGCGAACTGGCGGGCAAAACCGCCTTCCCGGTATTCGTCAACAACGTCGCCGCCGGCAAGCCGGTCAAGGTGATCCGCGCGCCGGGCATGGGAGCGCGGAGCGGCATGGCGCTGCGCAAGCTCGGCGAAGAACTCGAAGGGATCGCGCGGTCAGCGGGCGCGAAGGGTCTAGCGTGGATGGCGCTGCCCGAAACTGAAGAGGGCGAGGTCAGGGGACCGATCGGGAAGTTCTTCACGGTCGACCAGAAGATCGCGCTGTTCGAGCAGACGAGCGCCGAACCCGGCGACATGCTGCTGTTCATCTCCGACGAGCGCGAAATCGTCTACAACGTGATCGACACGCTGCGCCGCCATCTGGCGCAGGAACTCAACCTCGCTGACCCTGACAAGCTTGCATTCGCGTGGATCATCGACTTCCCGATGTTCTACTGGAACGAGGAAGAACAGCGCTGGGATCCGTCGCAGCACATGTTCACGATGCCGCATCCCGACGACGTGCCGCTGCTCGACACCGACCCGGGGAGGGCGCGCGGCTCGCAGTACGATCTCGCCTGCAACGGGCAGGAAGTCGCCGGCGGCAGCATCCGCATCCACGACCGTGCGATTCAGGAGAAAATCTTCCCGCTGATCGGGCAGACGTTCGAACACGCGCGCGAGCAGTTCGGGCACATGCTCGAAGCGTTCGAGTACGGCGCGCCGCCGCACGGCGGGATCGCGTCGGGCATCGACCGGCTGGTGATGGTCTTCACGGGGGAAACCAACATCCGCGAGGTGATCGCCTTCCCAAAGACGCAGCAAGGCGCGGACATCATGGCGAACGCGCCGTCGGAAGCCGACCCGCGCCAGCTTGAAGAACTGAACATCCGTGTTGTAGTGCCGGAATTGAAGAAGTAGGGAAACTGCCCCCCTCACCCTGTGCGACCTTCAGTCGCCCCTTCTCCCCGCGTGTAGTTGAGGGGGCGACAGTTCCGCCGGAGGCTCAAGCCTCCGTCTGCCTATCAGTAAGCCGGCTGAAGCCGGCTGTTCAGCCCCGTTCACGGGGCTTTTTTCTCTAGCCCGACGCTTTGAGCGTCGGGTG
>JAEVZT010000498.1 GCA_023392115.1 Chloroflexota bacterium | reverse complement strand
GGTCAGCGCCGAACGCCTGCGCCTGAAGCGCCTCGTCGAGGGTCGATACGTCCGCCAGCACAGGCTTGTCGAGTTCGGCGTGTATCCGCGCGATCAGGTCGGCAAGTGACACGCCGTCGGGTCGCCGTCGTGATGTCGCGTCGAGCGCGATCACGTCTGCGCCCGCCTCGGCGATCTGGCGGGCGTGCTTGAAGGTCGGCGTGATAAAAACGCCTTCGCTGCCATCCTTGTACAAGCCGATGATCGGCAGGGGAACAGCCGCGCGAATGGCGGCGACATCGTCGGGACTGTTGGCGCGAATCGCTGCCGCCCCGCCCTGCTGCGCCGCCAATGCCATCCGCGCCATAATCATCGAGCTGTGCAGCGGCTCATTTTCGAGCGCCTGACAGGAGACGATCAGCCGCCCGCGTACGGAATCAAGAAATTTCGCCAGTTCAGCATCTCGCATGAGTTCATGTCCTTGGTTGGTGTAGCTGAAACAGTCTCATTTGTGAAGGAGTTCAAAGTCGATTTCGAACGTGCGCTGCCACGGCAAGCGCAGGCTGCCGGGGGCAATCTGCCAGTGAGCAAGTGCCGGAAAACCCGCATCAAACACAGCTTGCAGGCGCTGTTCGATCCGTGTCTGAACTGCCTCGACGTTTTCGGCTGAGGGTTCGCGGACGCCTGTTGTCGTTTCAAGCCAGTCGTGGATTTCGCCGCGCACGACCGTCTGATATGCCCAGTCCTCGATCAGCCGGTGGACGACGAAGCGTTCCTGCGCCTGCTGTTGATCGCTGCTGACAGCTGACAATGCGGCGCACCCTTGCGCGATCACTGTGCCGATACTGTTGCCCGCCGTATTCCACCCGGCATAGCCTTTGACTATACGCAAGTCAGCGTGCTGTCGCAGGAGATCGATCAGCGCCGGATCGCCGCCGTTGGCGAAAGCGACATCGGCGATCAACAGCCGATGCCCCTCACGGAAAGCGTGATCGAGTGACCGCGCGAGATGCGGCAGGCGATCACGCTTCTCAGCGTCCGTATACTCGCGCGCCCACTCAGCGTCCGGCGCGATCGGCGGGTTGACGAGCAGGAGAAAGTCGGCGTCTTTTTCGACAACAGCGCCGCCCGCCGCCTTGATCTGACGTTCGACCGTCAGCTTGATCGCCCCGTCCTCGAACGGCGCGACGGCGTCCTCACCCCCGGGGATCATATACACGGGCTGGAAGCGCGGAACAATCCCACGCGCTTCGTTGATCAGTCGAGCGACAAGGGCGCAGCCGACCTCGTCCGCGCCGGGATACATTAAGAATCGATTGCCTAACTCAAGTTCACCTGCCCGCCGCGCGAGCTTCCGCTTTTCGCGCGAGCTTAATCCGAATTCGCTTGTATCGTCAGAACTCAACACCAGCAGATCGAGCGTCCCGTCTGCCAGCAGATCGAGCGCCGCGAGATTCACCTGATGATTGCGCTCACGCCGCCGCAAAAAGTCGTCAATGTAGAGGTCAGGAATCTGTTCGCGCAGGGCGTCCAGTTCCGCCTGAACCGGCTGCCCCTGCCCCGCCCGGTCAATCAACTGCGACAGCCTGAACAGCTTCGATCCGTAATCCGCCCAGTAGGACGGTTCTTCCGTCGCGCTGTCGTGGCGCGAGATGCGCGTGATGACGTTGAAACCGTACACGACGAGCGCCGGGTGCTTCGCTTTGATCGAACGCAGCATGTCAAACTGCGCGAGGATGGTCGCCAGCGAATCATCGCTGATACGCGAAGCGATCAAGCCACCATAACCTAGCATCTCAAATGAAACGATCAGCGCGTCGAGTGTCGGGGCGACATCATGCAGCCATGCCAGCAGCGCATCATGATTGGCAGGCGTGCGGTAGTGGCTCAAAGCGGCAGCAGGTGGGATCAACACGTCCACCCCGCCGATCTGCCCGATCATCACCGGGTAGCGCGTATTCACAGGACGTTCGTCGAGTGGGATCAAACCGACTTTCACGCCGCGCCTCTCGCCATCGCCAGCCACGCCGCGCCGATCAAGACCGCGCCCGTACCGAGCGCCGCGCGCCTCAAGTCAACGCCTTGCGCCGCGGGCACGGGCGACTCGCGCAGTGCCGCCTCAAACGGCTGCCACCACAGATCGCCAAGTTGCGGCACGCCGCCGCTGATCACGAGCACGTCGGGATCAAACGCGCTGACCAGCCCGCCGAGCGCCAATCCAAGGATACGCGCGCCTTCGACGATCACGTCACGGGCGGCGGTATCGCCATCACGGGCACACTCCGCCACGCGCCGCAGATCCCCGTGCGGCGGCTGACCCGTCAGAGCGCAGTAGTGCCGCGCCATCGCCGGACCCGCGGCATACCCTTCAAGATGCCCCATCTGCCCACAGGGGCAGCGGCGCTCGCCGCGCCAGTCGACAAGCGTGTGCCCGATTTCACCAGCCGACCAGCGCGCGCCGCGCCACAACTCGCCGTTGATCACCAGCGCGCCGCCGATCCCCGTGCCGACCATGACGTACAAACCGCTGTTGATACCCCGCCCCGCGCCGAACTGCGCCTCGCCGAGCGCCATCGCGTTCACGTCGTTGTCGACGATGACCCTCATGCCGGTACGCTGTGCAACTTCGTCGGCGAGGCGAACGCCTGCCCAAGCCCGAACCGCGTCACCACCATACGTGATCATGCCGCGCTCGACGTCGACCTGTCCGGTCGCGCCGATGCCGATGCCGCTGATAGGCGCATCCGTCGACAGCATCAGGTCGCGGCACATCGCGGCAACCGTCTCGATGATATCCGGCGGAGACGAGGATGGCGTCGGCTGCTTCTGAATGCTTTTCGCCGCGCCATCGGCAGTTACCAGCGCCGCGGCGATCTTTGTGCCCCCAATGTCAACGCCTATCGCGCATGTGTCGGTCGTCATTCGGTGATCGTCACTTTGGTCAAGCCGCGCGGCTGGTCGATCGGCAGCCCGCGCGTCAGCGCCAGATTCATCGCGAAGACTTGACCGGGGATGACGCCGAGAATCGGGCTGATCCATTCCGGTACTTCGGCGGGAAGCGGCAGCACCCGTCGAGCGTACGGCTGCGCTTCTTCGGCATTGGTGATCACGAGGCATTCTGCCTGTTTCTGTTGAAGCTGCTCAAGCAGTTCAAGCTGCTTCTCCAGCGTCTTGCCCTGCGGCGCGACGAGGATCACCGGGAAACCGGGCTGAATGACGGCGATCGGTCCGTGGCGGAAATCGGCTTCGCTGTATTCCTCGCCGGGGATGTAGCACAGTTCCTTGATCTTCAGGCTGACTTCAAAGGCGGTGCAGTAATTGTAGCCGCGCCCGATGACCGCATACCGTTCAATGTAGCGGTAGCGTTCAACCCACCGTTCGGTCGGCTCTGCCAGCGCCAGCGTCTCGCGCATCAACTGAGGAAGGCGCGCCAGCGTGCTCTGGCACTCGTCATCCTCGGCGATCGCCGCCGCGAGCATGGCGACAGCCATCAACTGCGCCGTGTACGTCTTCGTCGCGGCGACGCTCAGTTCCGCGCCCGCATGCAGACAGACGTGATGCGCGGCGGTCTGCGCCAGCGGCGAGTCAGGGTCATTGGTGATCGCGATCGTCAGCGCGCCCTGCCCACGCGCGTCGGCGAGCACGCGGCGCACGTCTTCCGAACGCCCCGACTGCGAAATACCGAGGACAAGCGCACGGCTCAGGTTGGGCGCGGCATCGTAGAGCGTGTGGACGGACGGCGTCGCCAACCCGACCGCAAGTCGGGCGTGTGTCCCCCACAAGTACTGTGCGTAGCGCGCCGCGTTGTCCGACGTGCCGCGCGCCGCGATCCAGACGAATGCCGGGTTGAACGCTCGCACTGCCCGACCGATTGCAGCGGCGTTGGCGGCTTCTTCCTCGAACAACCGTGCGATCACGTCGGGCTGTTCGTTGATTTCACTTGCAAGATGGCTCATGCAAACCTCGTTTCGAATGACTTGACAGCATAAAAAACTGCTCGTATACTACCATAAAAG
Organism: Chloroflexota bacterium; assembly: GCA_023392115.1. Lineage (GTDB taxonomy): Bacteria > Chloroflexota > Anaerolineae > Aggregatilineales > Phototrophicaceae > Flexifilum. The sequence goes on along the minus strand of JAEVZT010000498.1, from coordinate 459 downwards.
GGATAGTAAGTAAACTTAACTAACTAAGTCCCGAAGGAGATAAAGAATGAAAAAGGCGTTTCCGCTCATGCTCGTGCTGATCGTCCTGATTCTGCCGTTCACGGCGTTCGCTCAGGGTGATCACCGCGACACCGATCCGTTCTGGAATCCGACCGACGAGCTGCTCGCCGAGTGGCGCGTCATCGACGGCGTTGAAGAAGGCGCGGAGATCACGTTCTGGACAATGTCGCTGTCGCCTACGTTTGACGAATACATCAACAAGATCGTCGAGAACTTCGAAGCAACCTACCCCGAAGTTGACGTGACGTGGGAAGATGTGCCGTGGGACGCGCTTCAGGAACGCACGCGCAATTCCTTCTCCGCCGGTGACCCGCCCGACGTCATCAACCTCAGCCCGTCGTGGATTGGCGAGTTTGCCGAAGCCGGTCTGCTGACCAACATGGATGAAGCGATCGCCGC
>JAEVZT010000589.1 GCA_023392115.1 Chloroflexota bacterium | reverse complement strand
GTCTTGACACGGAAGTCGGCGAGCGCGGCGCGAATCTGTCGATGGGTCAGCGGCAGCTCGTCGCGCTGGCGCGGGTGCTGCTCCAGAACCCGGCGATCTTCATCCTCGACGAGGCGACTGCCAGCGTCGACCCGCTGACCGAGGCGCTGATTCAGGAAGGGCTGGACGTGGTGCTTGAGAATCGCACGTCGATCGTCATCGCCCACCGCCTGTCGACGATCAAGAATGCCGACCGGATCATCGTCATCAGCGCCGGCAGGATCATCGAACAGGGCACGCACGACGAACTGCTCGAACAGGGCGGGCACTACGCCGAGCTGTACAACACCTATTTCCGCCACCAATCACTGACATACATCGAGAACGTCAACAGCATCACCGAGACGAGCGAACTGCAGCGCTTGGGGTCGATCTCTAAGCCGGCGTAATAAGCAAATCAGCGTTTGATCCCCTCTCCCCCGAATTTGAGGGAGAGGGGGCGGCGGTAGAGTTTCCCCTCTCCGACTTGAGGAAATCGCATATTCGTCTCAAATTCACGGAGGAGCTATGAGCCAGAATGTCGTGAAGCGTCTTTATCTGATGCAGGTTGGTTCCATGCCGGAATACGAGATTCCGATTGTCTGCTATCTAGTGCAGACAGTTGACGGCAGAAATATCCTGATTGACAGCGGACTTCCGGCGACTATCCCCGAAGAAGCATCGGAGTTCGAGAACGGGCAGGACGTTCTCGAGCAGTTGGCGAGTATCGGCTTGAAACCGGACGACATAGACACCGTCATTTCGACGCATTATGACCTCGACCATGCCGGCAGACACGCGGCATTCACGAAGGCGCAGTATGTTGTTCAACGCGTGCATCATTTCGATGCCGCGACCAACCCGCGTTTTGCTGAAACTCGATCGGAATGGGATCAGCCGATGGAGCGCGTGCGGCTGGTGGATGGCGACACGGAACTGCTGCCGGGGCTGGAGCTGATTGAGACGAGCGGGCATGTGCCGGGACATCAGTCGGTGCTGGTGCGGCTGCCAAAGACGGGGGCGGTTCTGCTGCCGATTGACGCTGTACCCTTCGGCGAGGGTTTTACCCGTGACGCGCCGGAGGACGACAGCGATCCGGACGCAGCAGCGATTCGTGCCAGCGCACTTAAGCTGCTTGATCTGGCAGAACGCGAGCAGATCGGGCTGGTCATTTTCGGGCATGACGCGGCACAGTGGGAAGCGCTGAGAAAGCTGCCGGAATATTACGAGTGAGGATGCAAACACCCTATCCCCCACGACTTTGATGTAAAATGGCACGACAGCACGACGAGGAAGCAAGTTGCCGCAACACGACTCACTGACCGCGTTTGTCGATCGTCTGGCGCGCGCCGACACCCGCGCCGACGCCTTCAACCAGTATGCGTACGGAAATGCCTACAACGACATCCGCCGTGCCAATCTCCAGCGATATTTAGATCAAATGACGGCGATTGCGCCGCAGCTGATGCTGGTCATGGAAGCTCCCGGCTATCGCGGGATGCGCCTGACCGGCGTGCCGGTAGCGAGCCGCAAGCTGCTGACGCGCGGCGTGCCGGAACTCGGCTTGTTCGGCATTGAGCGCGGCTACTGCGACGTTCCTGAACCCGGGTTTGAGCGCGTCAACGGTGAAGCCAGCGCGACCGCCGTCTGGGGAACGCTGGCGGCGGGCGGATCGGCGGCGCTGGTCTGGAACGCATACCCGTTTCACCCGCACCAGCCCGGACTCGCGCTTACCAACCGCAAGCCGCGCCGGAGCGAAACCGAAACCGGCAGCGCCTTCTTGCGCGACCTGATCGATCTATTCAAGCCACAGACGATCGTCGCCGTTGGCAACGTCGCCGACGAATCGCTGAGCCGCATGGCGATTCCACACCTGAAGGTGCGTCATCCGGCACAAGGGGGCAAGACGGCGTTCGTCAGCGGGCTAACCGCCATTCTCGGCAGTCGGTAGCGCGGCACGCTTCTTCACCCGTCATGCTCTGAATGGCAGTTCGTACGAGGGGTATGGATGTTTCGTAAGTTTGTTGTCGTATTGGTACTGATCGCGTTTTTCACAGTCGCCCAGCCGGGGAACGCCCAGTTGGGAAAACCGTTCACCCTGCCGATTGCCGAACCGCCCGGTCCGTCAACATGGCTGCTCGGTCAGCCGTATGGCAACACGATCGGCGCGTTCTTGCAGGGACCGAACTGGTACGAAGCGGGGCAGCAGCTTCACTTTGGCATCGACTTCTCGATGCCATGCGGCACGGAATTGGTTGCCGTCGCCGATGGCGAAGTCATCTTCGTTGACGATCTCGGCTTCGGCTCAGGACCGCACAACCTGCTCATCCGTCACCCCGACGCAGGTCTGATCTCGCTTTACGGACACCTGCTCGAACGCCCGTCGCTGTCCCCCGGTCAGTGGGTGACGAAGGGGCAGGCTGTCGCGCTGTCCGGCGATCCTGACGTCACCTGCGACTCGCGCCCGCACCTGCATTTCGAAGTCCGCTCGCTCGACTACTTCACCGCCTATAACCCCGTCGATTACATCGAAGCCAACTGGCACGTTCTCGCGGCGATCGGGTCGTTCCGCTACCCCCTGTTTCAGCAAAACCTCGACGACGCGCGGACGTGGCTCAGCCTCGATGACCAGCCTGCCGTCGCCTTCGGCGGGCGCGCCCTCAACGCGTACAGCGCAACCTATCCCGACTGGCGGATCGGCTTGCCACCCGCCAACCCGCCGTTGAACCGCGACCTGCCACCGCTCGCCGAAACAACATCGTGGACGCTGCGCCGCTTCGGTCTGGATGGCTGCTGTTCAGGGGCATGGTGGCACCCGAGCGACCCGACGCGCCTGTATGCCATCGACGGATCGCCGAACCAGCGCGCGGCTGTGTTCGAGTGGAACGTCGAAGACAACACAAGCTTTAACCTGATCGCTCAGGCGCCGCCGCCGCTGCTGTCGGCGGATGGAACGCATCAGGTCGAACGCGTCGACGATCAAGTCGTCGTCCGACGGTTGAGCGACAACACCGAGTGGGTCGTCGAAACGCAGAACACGCTGCCCTCGTTCAGCGCCGACTCAAGCCGCCTGCTGTGGACGATTTCGAGCGAAAGCGGGACGCCCGACGACGATGACGACACGACAGAAATCTGGATCAGCGATACCAGCGGCGAAAATGCGCGTATGATTGGCTCGCGCGACGGCGCGTCGGCGGCGTGGCTTGACGGTTCGCGCCTGCTCGTCACGATCCGCGAGGAAACCGCGACGATCGTCGGCATCTACGACACATCAACCGACATTTCCTACGTCCTCGGCACGTGGGACAGGCTGCGCAACATGACGATCGCGCCCGGCGGCGGACGCTTGATGTTCTACGTCACCTTTCAGGATAACGAGACGGTGAACGGCATTTACATCATCGAGACGCAGCCGAACGCGCAGCCGCAGAAGATCGACTGGTTCGGCGCGTGGCGCTGGCGTGACGCCGACAGCGTCTTTTACATTCCGTTTGAACCCGCTGCCGACCGCCAGAAGCTGCACTACTACGACATCACGACGGGCGAAAATCGCCCGATCCTCGACGAGTCATTCCTGATCGCTAACGGTGACTGGTCGGTGTCACCGGACGGCAGCCGGATCGCCTTTTGGAACGCGCTCGACATGTCGCTGTGGTTGATCGAGGAAGGGTAGGCAGTCATATTTACCGTAATTTCCATTGACAATTCCCTGACAATTGGCTTGACGCCTATAAGGGGCTTGCAGTATGTTAGAGTTGTCGTTTAGTGGAATTCAGGGTAATGATTGAGCAAGAGCAAGCCACAGGAACGGGGATCACGGAAGCGCTCGGCATACAGGGATGGGATCACCTCGACCCCATCTTGCTCGCTGCCCTCGCCACCGAATCGCCGCTCCTGTTGATCGGTCCTCATGGGACAGCCAAGTCCCTGCTTGTCGAAAAGATCGCCACCGCCCTTTCGCTGTCGATGCGCCATTACAACGCATCGCTGATCAATTACGACGACCTTGTCGGCATCCCGCTGCCCGAAGTGGGCACCAATCAGCTTCAGTTTGTCAGCACGCCCGGCGCGATTTGGGATGCCGAGTTCGTCTTCTTCGATGAAATCTCGCGCTGCCGCCCGGATTTGCAAAACAAGATGTTCCCGATCGTTCACGAGCGGCGGATTGCCGGGATCAAGCTCGACAGCCTGCGCCACCGCTGGGCGGCGATGAACCCGCCCGCCCCGGAAGACCCCGACTTGACGACCGGCGAGTACTATCTCGGCTCAGAGCCGCTTGACCCGGCGCTGGTTGACCGCTTTCCGTTCGTCGTCCCCGTGCCGACGTGGAACCAGTTGAGCAAAGAGAGCCGCCGCCGCCTTGTTTCGCGCCGACTGTCCCGCGACATTCCGCCCGAACTGTCGCTGCCGCAGCAAGTCGAAGCCTGCCGCGCGCTGATCGACCAGCTTGAAGACGCCCTGCGCGACTGGTTGATCGATTATGTCGTGAGCGTTGTCGACCTGCTCGATCAGGCGCAGCTTACCCAGAGTCCACGCCGCGCGAACATGCTGGCTCGCTCGCTCGTCGCCGTCCACGCCGCCCGTATGATCCTCGAAGGCGAAGAAGCCGACCTCGAATACAGCGCCGAACTGATGCTGACG
>JAEVZT010000562.1 GCA_023392115.1 Chloroflexota bacterium | reverse complement strand
CCGCCTGACCGCCCCCCTGTCGCTTTCGGCAACCGGCACGTTCGCATGACAGCCCGACGTGTCAATCCCCAGCGCCCGCGCCACATCAAGGTAAATGTCGCCCTCGTGGCGCGCCTGATCGGGGTCGATCGGCGCGCGCACGGTGTAGCCGAATCCGCGTCCGGCGCTGTCCAGTCCGGCACGGTTCGGAATGCCCGACAGCAGCACGGCGACGCTCATCAGCGGCGAGCGTACCAGCGACACGGCGAGGTCAAACTTCCCTTTGCGCAGCTGATCGATGAAGCGCCTCATACCGTCGAGTGTGGCGACAGGGAGCGCCGCCGATCCGGTATCCAGCACCGCATCAAGCAAATCGTGATGTTCGACCGCCGCTTTTGACCAACTCCCAACCGCCCAAGTGATATGCGCGTCAGGATAAGCGTGGCGCAGCGCCTTGAGCGTCGCCGTCGCCAGAACGACGTCGCCGATGCAGCACGGCAGGATCAACACGATGCGCCGGGGATCGGCTGGCGCGGGTCGCGCCGGGAAAAGGTGGGAGAGGGGGGTGTATGGGTTCATGCGAACACGTTAAACTTCTATAAAACCTCACCCCGCACGACCTACAGTCGAGCTGCCCCTCTCCCTAAGCGAAGCGGCGAGAGGGGCGGTTGAGCGAAGCGAAACGGGGTGAGGTTGAAAGCCGTCATCAACACCTAACAAAAAAGGCGGGCATGAACGATCGGTTCACTCCCGCCTCAACTGACTCATCTGCCGCTGCCGCGCTAGAAATCGCGCGGGCGCAGAATGCGCACATAGCGCGCCGGCTCGCTGCCGAAGCTCTCAGAGTCGAGCCGCGCCCGGTGTGCCATTTCATGCTGACGCCGCCGAATGAGCGCGCCCTGCGGAGAGAGATCGACGAACTCGGCGCCATCGCGGACGCTGCGTATGGCGTCCTTAGTCTCTCTCATCGCGACCCCAAAAGGGTCTTCGGTCGTGCCAGCCTCCCTGCCGTCATGCCCGAACACGTCGAGGAGGAAGTTTTCCATCTGCGAGACGGTGTTCGCGCGCAGCACGTAGATCGGCGTGCCTTTGCGTTCGGCATCGACGATCAGCTTCGGGCGGCGGCGGTAGTAGTTCTTGAGCGTGACGATCATGTCGACCTGATTCGGCTCGTCGACCAGCGTCAGCGGCAGGTGGAAGCGCCGCGCCGCCTGCTGAAGGCGGTTGCGCGCCACGCCGTAAGCGTAGACCGTCATCGGCTTGCCGTTGGTTTGATCGACTGCGCGACGTTCGCCACGCTGCGCCGTCGCCGGACTCTGCTCGTAGTCGTCCGAGCGCGAGCGCGTCTTGCCGTTGCGACCGCCCCCGCTGCTGGTACCCCCACCACCGCGGACGTTGCGTTCCGAAATCGAGCGGACTTCGGGCTGCGCCGTCTCGACGATGATTTCGCCCTCTTCGTTGCGGTAGCGCACTTCGACAGGCAGCGGGCGTTCGCGCAGGACGGCATCGACGGCGGCGGCGACATCCTCGTGCACGACCATCCGGTCGCGCGTCTGAATCTCGACCAGCACGTCGAAGGTCGGCGGCGCGCGCCGTTCTAGCACCGTCTTCTGCGTCCCGCGCCGTCGGGCTTCTTCGTCGGACAGCGTGACCGACTGGATGCCGCCGACAAGGTCAGACAGCGTCGGGTTGAGCAGCAGGTTGTCGAGCGCGTTGCCGTGCGCCGTGCCGATCAACTGGACGCCGCGCTCGGCGATCGTCCGCGCCGCCATCGCTTCAAGCTCGCGCCCGATCTCGTCGATGACGATCACTTCCGGGTTGTGATTCTCAACCGCCTCGATCATCACCTCGTGCTGGCGATCCGGCACCGACACCTGCATCCGGCGCGCGCGCCCGACGGCAGGATGCGGCACGTCGCCATCGCCGCCGATCTCGTTCGACGTGTCGACGATGATCACGCGCTTGCTGTCCGCCAGCACGCGCGCGGCTTCGCGCAGAATCGTCGTCTTACCGACGCCGGGCGGTCCGAGAAGCAGGATATTCTGCCCGGACTCGATCAAATCCTGAAGGATATCGATCGTGCCGTAGACGGCGCGCCCCACGCGACACGTCAAGCCGACGATTTCGTGCTTGCGGTTGCGAATCGCGGAAATGCGGTGCAGCGTGCGCTCCATACCGGCGCGGTTATCGGCATCAAACGCGCCGATGCCGTCGACAATCGCGTCGAGTTCGGTGCGAGTCACTTCATTGTCGGATAACGGGACTTCCCCGGTGGTATACCGCGCTGTCGGAATGCGCCCAAGGTCGAGGACGACTTCGAGCAGATCGTCCTCACGACCAATTTCATCAAGCTTGGCGTTGAGATGGGGGGGCAAGACTCGTTTGAGTTCCTGCAAATCGTCAGTTATACGTCGTTCCGCCATACAGTACTTACTTATTCTCCTTGCTTGGCGAGCGTCTTACTCATGGGCGATGTCGGCGGGCGGATGGCGTTCGGCACGACTTCAAGCGCCTCCTTCAGCGGCGCGTATGTCACTTGCCGAATCCCTGCCGATATATGTCGAACCATCACCGCCTGTGGTTTATACGGTTCAAAACCTAACTCCGTCAACGCTTCTTCGAGCCAATCCTGATAGCGTCGAACGCAGACATACACCGGCAGACGCTCTGACCGTCCAACGCGCGCCAGCGCGCCGGCGAGGGTCGCCGGCGCATGGGTGTTCAG
>JAEVZT010000494.1 GCA_023392115.1 Chloroflexota bacterium | reverse complement strand
GCTCACGCGCGACAGATCGTTCTCGACAAGTTCGGAGATGATCGACGCTTCGCCCGCCGTGACCCGTTCGCGCGCCTGACGTGCCAGCGCAGGACCGGCTGCCTCTCGTTCGAGCGACGACACGCGCCCGTCGACGACCATCATCATGTGCCCGGCTTCCGCTGCCAGCCCGTCCTTCCCGAGCAGCAAGCGTCCGTCAGAGACAACGCCGCCGCCAATTCCAGTGCTGATCGTGATGAAGATCGCGTGGCGGTGGTCGCGCGCCGCGCCGCGCGCCACTTCCGCCAGTGCTGCGACATTCGCGTCGTTGCCGAGGTACGTCGAAAAGCCGAATTCCTTCTGTAAAATCTTCACCAGCGGCACATTATGCCAGCCGGGCAGGTTTGGCGGCGCGACGATCACGCCGGTATTCGGGTTTGACGGACCGGGCGCGGAAATGCCGATGCCGGACACCGTATCCGTTTCCGGCGGCAGCACCTCGCGAATCAGCGCCTTCATGCGTTCAATCGTGGCTTCGGGTCCCTGTTCGGCTTGCGTCAGCACTTCGCGGCGGGTGATGATATTCATATCCCGGTCAAGACAAGCCGCGCGCAGACGTGTCCCGCCAAGGTCAACTCCGATAATTGCCTCGCTCATTTCTTCTCGCTTTCCCGGTGCAGTTGAAAGAAACTGCCTGCTCCTGTTAGAATAGATGTTCAATTACATAAAGTGCTTGAATTGTGCCTTGTTAACGCGAGTACAGCAAACAAAATGACTCCCGTTCACCCACTACGCCAGCAGTATCTAGAGATCAAGAGCCAGCACCCCGACTGCATCCTCTTCTTTCGGCTGGGAGATTTCTACGAGACATTCGACGGTGACGCCGAAACCGCCGCTCGCGAACTTGACCTCGTGCTGACGAGCCGTCCGATCAGCAAGGATCAGCGCGTGCCGATGGCGGGCGTGCCCTATCACGCGGTCGATACCTACATCGCCCGCCTGATCGAGAAAGGCTATCACGTCGCCGTCTGCGAGCAGGTCACCGAGCCAAACGGGCGCGGGCTGGTCGAGCGCGAAGTGACGCGCGTCGTCACCCCCGGCACAATCGTCGAGCCGGAACTCCTGTCCGAAGGACGGGCGAATTACCTGATGGCGATCTTCCCGGTCGGCGACCCGCAAGCCGGACAGTGGGTCAAAGCGGGGATCGCCTACGCCGACATTTCGACGGGCGAATTCGCCACCACGCAGCTTGAGGACGACAACGCCGCCGTCCTCGTCCTCGAAGAACTGGCGCGCGTCGCCCCGCGCGAGGTCATTATGCCCGCGTCGTGGGCAGAACGCGGCGTCACCCTGCCCGGCGGCGTTCACGTCACGCCGATTGCCGACTGGCGTTTCGAGAGCAGTCACGCCGAAAGCATGTTGACCACCCATTTCGGCACGCGCACCCTCGACGGATTCGGCTTGAGCGACCTACCCTACGCTGTTTCTGCGGCGGGCGCGGCGCTGCACTACATCAGCGACACGCAGCGCGGCAATCTAGCGCAGATCACGACGATTCGTCCGTACACGACCGCCAGTTTCATGGTTCTCGACCAGTTCACGCGGCGCAACCTCGAACTGACGGAAACCATCCGCTCACGCCAATCGAGAGGCAGCCTGCTCGGCGTCCTCGACCGCACCGTCACGGCGATGGGCGCGCGCCTTTTGCGGACGTGGATCAGCCAACCGCTGCTCGATCTAAAACGCCTCAACGCGCGGCTGGACGCCGTCGAAGCACTAACAAGCGACGAAGCGCTGCGGACAGACCTCCGCGATCGCCTGCGCGCCGTCTCCGACCTCGAACGCCTGACCAACCGCCTCTTGATCGGCAAGGCGGGCCCGCGCGACCTGCTGGCGCTGCGCCAGAGCCTTGAAGCCGTCCCGACGATCCGCGCCCTGATCGGCGACATGCCGACGCTGGCGGCGATCACCGACCGGCTTGACGCTTGCGAGGAAATCAGCGAGCACGTTCAGCAGGCAATTAGCGAAGACGCGCCCGCCGTCCTCAAAGAAGCGATCGGCATCATCCGCCCCGGTTATTCCGACGAGCTTGACGGCATTCTCAACGCTACCCGCGACGCGCGCGAGTGGATCTCCAACCTCGAGCCGAAAGAGAAACAGCGCACGGGCATTCCGACGCTCAAAGTCGGTTTCAACCGGGTTTTCGGCTACTACATCGAAGTGTCGCGCGGGCAGTCGAATAAAGTCCCCGACGACTACATCCGTAAGCAGACGCTCGTCAATGCCGAGCGCTACATCACGCCAGAACTCAAAGAGTACGAAACGCTCGTCCTCAACGCCGAAGAGCAGATTATCGATGTCGAGCACCGCCTCTTCGAAGAATTGTGCCGGACATGCTGCCAATCCGCCGATCGCCTCTTGAACACGGCGCGCGCGCTGGCACATCTCGACGTTTTCCTGTCGCTGGCGGATGTCGCCGTCCGCGAGGGCTACTGCCGCCCTGCCCTGACCGAAGACGATCTGCTGGTCATCAAGGATGGTCGGCATCCGGTCGTCGAAAAGATGCTCGACGGCGGCGTGCGCTATGTTCCCAACGACACGCGCTTTGATAGCATGTCCCGCGTCCACATCATCACCGGACCGAATATGTCGGGCAAGTCGACCTACATCCGACAGGTGGCGATCATCACGCTCATGGCGCAGATCGGTTCGTTCGTCCCGGCGGACGAGGCGACCGTCGGCGTCGTCGACCGCATCTTCGCCCGCATCGGCGCGCAGGACGAGATTCACGCCGGTTACAGCACGTTCATGGTCGAAATGGTCGAGACGGCGCGCCTGCTGGCGGGCAGCACCCGCCGCAGCCTGCTGATCCTCGACGAAGTCGGGCGCGGCACGTCGACTTACGACGGCTTGGCAATCGCCCGCGCGGTCATCGAGTACATCCACAATCACCCGCGCCTGAACTGTCGGACGCTCTTTGCCACCCATTACCACGAGCTAACCGAACTGCCGAACATCCTGCCGCGCGCGCGCAATTTCAACGTTGCCGTCGCCGAAGAAGGGGATCACGTCGTCTTTCTGCACCGCGTCCTGCCCGGCGGCGCGGATCGCAGCTACGGCGTTCACGTCGCGCAGCTTGCCGGAATGCCCAAGCCGGTCGTCGACCGCGCCCGTGATCTCTTGCAGCAGCTTGAAGAACAGGGGAACAACTTCGAACTGCCGACCGTCAAGCGCAAAAAGCACAACCCGGCGCAGTTGAAGATGTTCGATGAGGCGCCGCACGACGCGCTGCTGGCGCTGCGCGCGATCAAGGTCGACGAACTCAGTCCGATCGAGGCGTTGACGAAGCTTTACGAACTCAAGCGGATGGCTGAAGACAAGTAGCGATTGGAGAAAGCGTATGAACGCCGATCAGATCGTTCGGGATCACCTGCTTGCACTGCTGCGCGGCGGCAGCGCCTACATGACGTTCGACCAAGCGATCGCCAATTTCCCGATGGACAGGATCAACGAGCGCCCGCCGAACGTGCCCTATACGCTCTACCACGTGCTCGAGCATATGCGCATTACCCAGTGGGACATCCTCGATTACATACGCAACCCGAACTACAAAGAGATGGAATGGCCCAAGGATTACTGGCCTGCGCAGGATTTCACCGCCGATGAAACGGCTTGGAACGAGACGATCCGCCGCTTCAAAGCGGATAAGAGCGAGATCGAGTCGATCATCAATAATCCGCAAACCGATCTCTATGCGCCGATCCCGCACGGCTACGGCGGGCATACTATCCTGCGCGAAGTGCTCGTCGTCGCCGATCACAACGCCTACCACACCGGCGAATTTGCCATCCTGCGGCAGGTGATGAGCGCGTGGTAGTTGGTGCTACGCTTCCGGTGCGATCGGCTGTTCGGTCATCGTCACAGGGACGGGGACTACCGCCTCATCTTCGCTGATCACGCTTTCGGACACCAGCACGCGCTTGAAGGCGGCGATCGCCACTTCGATCATCGTCAGGTCGGGTTCGCGTGTCGTCAGGTGTTGGAGCGCGAGATTCGGCACGACGATGATGCGTACGAGCGGGTTGGTGATATTCTTCGCCGTGAAGCGGATGACTTCATAGGCGATTCCCGCGATCACCGGGAGCAGCAGCAGCCGCGACAGGATCAGCAGCAGGAACGGCGGGCGACCGAGCAGCGAGAAGACGAGCACGCCGACGAAGGCCACGGTTAGCAAGAACGCCGTCCCGCAGCGCGGGTGCTCGATCGGGTACTTGGCGACGACTTCGGGCGTCAGTTCCGCGCCCGCTTCATAGGCGTTGATCGTCTTGTGTTCCGCGCCGTGATAGCCAAACAGCCGCTTGATGTCCGGCAGCCGCCCGATCAACCAGATGTAGCCGATCAGCAGCGCGAGCTGAATCACGCCCTCGATCAGATTGACGAGGAACGGGTACGCTTGCAAGCCGAGAAGCTGTTCAACGCCCGACGCGGCGGTCGTCGGCAGCAGGAAGAAAATCCCGACACCGAACAGCAGCGAGATCGCCATCGTCCCATAAGCGAGCGGACCCGAAAAGCTGGCGTCGGCGTTTTCCTCATCCTTAATGGCGATGTCCGCTGACCACATCAGCGCGCGCGTGCCAAGTCCGAGCGCGTCCCACAGCCCAACCAGCCCGCGTATGAACGGCGTCTTGCTGATTCGTCCCCGGTACAGGGCGGCGTTCAGCGGCTGCTCGTGAATGACGATATTGCCCATCGGGTCGCGCGCCGCAACCGCGAACTTGTGCGCGCCGCGCATCATCACGCCTTCGATCACCGCCTGTCCACCGTACGAAAACTGCTTGGGTGTCGCCTTCTGTCCTGTCATCCTCGCCTCTCATCAAAAACCAGCGGCATCCGCCCTTCTGGTGTGACTGCCTCGATTGTCGTTTCGCCCGTTGGCTGTATCAGCAACAGCACGTTACCGCCGACCGGACAGCCGTCAATTTCGTTACAGCGCGCGCCGGGCAGCGAGATCGCGTACTGCCCGTTGAACGGGCGCATGTTGATGATACTACCATACTGGTCGATCAGGTAGGCTTGAGCCGCCGTCGCGCCAATCTGAATCTGCGCTGGCTGATCGGTGCGCGCCCACGCCGCGACAACCGTCTGCCCATCCGCCCGTTCGAGGCTGACGACATCTGCCAGCGGGGTCTGGGCGATCG
>JAEVZT010000478.1 GCA_023392115.1 Chloroflexota bacterium | reverse complement strand
CGAGTCTACGCGCGCCAGTCGTGGAGCGCCCGCCGCCACGCGTCCCATTCTGCGGGATCGGCGGGCGCGGAGATTAATATGTGCATCCTAACGCTTCCTGCGGCTGTAAGGCGCGAAAACCCTATGTACCTTGAAACTCGGTCACAACGGCACGTCCTTCAAGCCATGCGATCATATTCAGGACGAGAAAGTTCCAGTTCTGAAAACCCCGGTTCAAGATCGGTTCACCGTTTTCGGGTTGGTAGTATTCGTGCAGCGCGCCAAAGCGCTCGAGATCGCGTCCAAACAGCCGGATTGTTTTTTCCGCCAGCGCGCGAGCATCGACGTCAAACCCGTAGCGGACTAAGCCTCTGAACGTCATATAGTTCACGACGCCCCAGATAGGACCAAGCCACGACGACGGGTTGCCGGAGGCGCGGATGCTGTACATCTTCTCCATTTTCGAGAGCGAACGAACGCCGTAGGGCGCGTTGAATGTCTTTTCGTTGCGGTAATGCTCCGCGACGACGCGCTCTGCCTGTTCGGGCGTGGCTGTCCCCGCCCACAGCGCCAAGAATCCCGACCAAACGCCGATCCGCTGGATAAGGGTGTTCCAGTGACGAGGATAACCCGAATGCAGCCACGCCGCATGATCGACCGGCAGGAGATTCAGGTCGACGCTGTAGAAGAAACCGTCCCGTTCATCCCAGCAGTGTTCGTGAATCGCGTGCTTGAGGTCTGCCGCGTCCTGTCGCAAGTGGAGCGCGACCTCGCCAAGGTTCAGGCTGTCACAGAGGAAGGCGGCGGCTTGCAGCTCCACGTACATCAGGCAGTTCAGGTAAATCGAGCCGGAGCTTTGGTGAGGACGGAAATACGTGCACGGGTCGTTGTCGACGCCGATCATTTTGTCTGTCTGCCAGAAGTAGAGTCCACATGGGTGGCGGTGATGGCTTGAATAATTGTTGAGGAAGGTCAGCAGGAAGTACATTTTCTCGCGCAGCCATTCGGCGTCACCGCACTGCTGGACGATGAAGGCGGCGTGCTGTGCCAGCACCGGCTTGTGCATGTTCTCCTGCACGGGCGCGGTAGGGCGGGTGATCTGCGCGTTTCTGCCGATTAGGATCGGTATCCATCCATCCATGCCGCCCCACGAGAGGAAATTGAGGACACACCCCTGTTCGTAAGCGAGACTCTGCTCACCCGCTTTCGGGTCTTGTGCTTCGAGCAGGATTTGCCGCAGCGCCACGTTCGACAACCATGAGTCCCAGTCCCATAGGACATCAGCATACTGGTCGCTGCCGGGCGTGAGGAAAGGGTAGGGCAGGTTGCCGCCTGCCTCACGATACATCCCCCGGTAGTTGTTCGTCACGTGCTCGCGAATCAGATCGATGTAACCTTGTAGCTCCATCAATAGCCTCGTGAAATCCGCTTTTGTTCGCCGAGCGCATTATAGATAACGCATGTTGTAATTGTGTGTGCAACGAATTTTATGATACATTCCAATTATGAACGTTCATAATGAAGAGACTATAGTTTATTTATGGCTCAAATCAAAAAAGTTACGATGCGAGATATCGCCAAACGCGCGAACGTCTCGATTAATACCGTCTCACTCACGTTGCAAGACAGCAATCTCGTACATCCCGAAACCAAAGCGCGGGTTCTCCATGTCGTACAGGAGCTGGGGTATGCTCCAAACGTCATGGCGCAAAACCTGCGACGCGGCGTCGTGCGCATGCTGGGCGTGATGATTCCCGACACGCACAATTTCCACTTTTGGGACATTGTCGCCGGAGTTCAGGACGCAGCCTACCAAAACGGTTACGGGGTCGTCCTAACCAGTACGAGTCTCAACCGTGAAATCGAACTCGAGGCGCTGCGAGGCTTGCTAGAGAGCCGTTACGCCGGCGTTATCCTTGCGACGACTTACTCGGAACAGTTCCCGCCTGAAATGCGCGATTTGCTGCGTCGGGGCGGCGCCGTCGTCACACTCGGACGAACGTGGGATGGCGCGGATCGTGTGTCGTATTTCCGTGAAGACGCGGCTGAAATGCTGCTTGATCATCTCTACGCGCTGGGACACCGGCGCATTGGCTTCCTATTGGGGGTTGCCAGAGAAGGGCTTGCAAACGAGCGCCTGAAGGCATATCAGAAGTTCATCGCCCGGCATCAGCTTGTGCCACTGCTCGAGAAGTGTGGTCCGACGATTCAGGAGAGTCACGCGGCGGCGAGCCGCCTGATTGCGCGTGACCCGCGCCCGACAGCGATCATGTCGGTCAATGACTACCTTGCGCTCGGCGTGTATCGCAGTATCGCCGAACATGGACTAAAAATCCCGGATGACATTTCGGTCGCGGCGTTTGATAACACGATGATTGGCGAAAATCTGTACCCAGCCATCACATCGGTTGACGTTGGCGGGCGCGATATTGGACGTGTTTCCGCACGCTTGTTGTTCGAACGCCTTGCCGATCCCAAACGTCCGCAGCAGATTGTCGAAATGCCCGCACGTCTCGTCGTCCGCGAGTCAACTGCGCCGCCACGACGGGCTTAATACGGCGAACGCAGCAGTCACGCTTGTTTAAACTAGCTTTGATGAAAGTGAGTTATTGGTGATTACGACAGAACACAGCCTCTATCGTAAACTTCGCGGTTTCCCGACCGATGCAGTGCGCTGGACGGAAGGTTTCTGGGCAGATCGCTTTGACGTATGCCGCAGCGTCATGATCCCGAATATGTGGCGCTTGCTGCGTGATCCGGATATCAGCCACGCGTACACCAATTTCCTGATCGCGGCAGGACACGAACAGGGCAGCCATCACGGTCCCAAGTGGCACGACGGCGACCTGTATAAATGGCTTGAAGGGGGCGCCCACGTTTACAGCGTGACCCGCGACGAGGCGCTCGATCAACTGATGGACGAGGTGAGCGAAGTCATCGGGCAGTGTCAGCGCGACGACGGCTACATTCACACGCCGGTCATTATTGAGCAGCGTTTCGGCGCGAACGCCAGCGCGTTTCAGGAACGCCTGCACTTTGAAACCTACAACATGGGGCATTTGATGACTGCCGCGTGTGTGCACAGCCGCGCCACCGGCAAACAGACCCTGATGGCGATCGCCCGCCGTGCCGCCGATTTTCTCTACAACTTTTACAGGATGGCTGCGCCGGAATTGGCGCGCAACGCGATTTGCCCATCGCACTACATGGGCGTCGTCGACATGTACCGCGCGACCGGCGAACCCCGTTATCTGGAACTGGCGCGTAACCTTGTCGAGATCCGCGATCTGGTGACGAACGGCGGCGACGATAATCAGGATCGCGTGCCGTTTCGCCAGCAGGATCGCGCAGTCGGACACGCGGTGCGCGCGAATTACCTCTACGCGGGTGTTGCCGACATTTACATGGAAACGGGTGACGAAACCCTGCTCGACACGCTCGAAACGCTGTGGACGAGCGTCACGTCGACCAAGATGCACGTCACCGGCGGCTGCGGCGCGCTGTACGCCGGCGCGTCACCGGATGGCGCGGCAGCGCAGGAGACGATCACGCGCGTGCATCAGGCTTACGGGCGCGAGTACCAGCTGCCGAACGTGACCGCCCACAACGAAACGTGCGCCAACATAGGCAACGCGCTGTGGAACTGGCGCATGCTGTCGATCACCGGCGAGGCGCGCTATGCCGATGTGCTTGAGCTGGTACTGTATAACAGCGCGCTCGTCGGCATCAGCCTCGATGGCACACGTTTCTTCTACACCAACACGCTGCGCCAGATCGACGGCGTGCCGTTTGAACTGCGCTGGAACCGCTCGCGCGAGCCGTACATCAGCTGCTTCTGCTGCCCGCCCAACATTGTCCGCACGATTGCCCAAGCCGGCTCGTATGTATACAGTGTATCGGACGAAGGCATCTGGGTTCACCTGTACGGCGGTAACACCGCTGAACTTCAACTCGACGACGGAACACCGATCCGGCTGACGCAGGCAACCGCCTATCCATGGGAAGGGGAGGTCACGCTGACGCTTGACTTGGATGCGCCGGTCTCATTCGCGTTGATGCTGCGCATTCCCGGCTGGTGCCCAAGCGCAACGCTGATGATCAATGGCAGCACGGGGGATGTCGACATGCAGCCCGGACAGTACGCCCGCGTTGATCGCACTTGGTCGCCGGGTGATATTGTCACGCTGACGCTGGACATGCCAGTTCAGTTATTGGAGTCGCACCCGCTGGTGGAAGAAACGCGCAATCACCTCGCCGTCCGCCGGGGACCGCTGGTCTACGCGCTCGAATCCGTTGATCTGCCGGAAGGGGTTTCTATCGAGGATGTGGCGATTTCACGCTCGGCGCACTTGGAGCCCGTGCCCGATCCCTCTTTCGACGGCTTGATCGCCGATATACGCGCTCTCAAGGGGACAGTGACGATCAGTCAACAGGATCACTGGAACGGGCAGCTCTACCGCCAAGCACAGCCGCGCCAGCAGCGCGAAATCGACATGAGGTTCATCCCGTATTTTGCTTGGGACAACCGGGGAAAGAGTGAGATGACCGTATGGATACCCGAAACGCACTAAGAAGGGAACGTTGATGACAACGGTGGTCGCTATTTATACCGGGCAGGGCTTAGCCGAACCGCTCAAAGCGGTGTTCAACGAGGTGCTCCCCGGCTGCCGCCTCGTAAACATCATCGACGACAGCTTGATCGCCGACGTGGTACGCGATCAGGCTGTGACGCCTGCCGTCACCCGGCGCTTGCTGAATTACTATCAGACCGCCGTCGAGATCGGCGCGGACGTGATTCTCAACACCTGCTCGTCGGTCGGTGAGGTCGTCGCGCTCGGTCAGCAGGTGGTGGACGTGCCCATCGTTCGCATCGACGAGGCAATGGCGGCGGAAGCTGTGCGGAGTTACGACCGGATTGGCGTCATCGCCACGCTGCCCACAACCCTCCAGCCGACCCTGCGCCTGTTAAGAGAGCAGGCGGAAAAGGTAGGGCGCGCCGTGACTCTGGTCGAGGGTCTGGCGCAAGGCGCTTATGATGCGCTGGTCGGAGGTTCTCCTGAGCAGCACGACGCGCTTATTCTCGATACCGCGCTGCGCCTGAAGCCGCAGGTCGACGCGCTGGTATTGGCGCAAGGGTCAATGGCGCGTATGGAGCGCAAGCTCGCTGAAGCCGCTGGATTGCCGGTCTTGTCCAGCCCGCGGCGGGGCATCGAGGCTGTGAAAGCGGTGCTGGAGAAAAGCAGCGTGGACACGTAGCGGTCTTTACTTGTCTAGTGATATGAACGTTCCTAGAACGTCCTTATCTTATCGGTTCGGTATTAAGTAAAGGAGGAAGAGATCGCTCGACAGTACGCTTTGTACGTCCGTCGAAAAAAGAGAGCAGGTTAGATTAAGGAGATAAACGTGGCTCGTTCAGGGAAACTACTCGTTCTTCTGCTATCTGTCGCATTATTCACAGCCATCGGGGTTTCGCTGGCTCAGGAGGAAGAGCTAAGCGGGACTATCACGTTCTACCCCCAAAACTATTACGCGCCTGATCAACGTCCCGAAGCGGCGGCAGTTGTCGAAGAAGTCGTCGCCGAATATATGGCGCTGAATCCGGGCGTAACGGTGCAGCTTGAACCTGTCATCGGCTCAACCGACGAGTACCGGACGTGGTTGACTACCCGGCTCGCGGCAGGGCAGGCGCCGAACATCACATGGGAGCAGTATGTCCAGCGTAACAATCAGGGCGATGAAGTCTGGGCGCCGCTGAACGAGTTCCTCGACATGCCCAATCCTTACGTACCGGAAGGACAGCCCGGCAGTGAACGCTGGCTCGACCTGTTCCCGCCGGAAGTGCTGGCGAAGATTCGCGCTAAAGACGGCAATTACTATCAGGTAGCGCTGGATTGGGTCGAAACCGGCTTGTACTACAACGAGGCGCTGCTGGAACAGGCTGGTGTTGACGCCGAGTGGGAAAACTGGTCGGAATTCATCGCCGACTGCCAAACGCTGAAGGCGGCAGGAATCGAGCCTGTCGGCTTCTTCGTCACGCCGGAGTGGAGCACCTACCAGTGGCTTGACGACATCTTCATGAGCGAAGCCTTTGCCGACATCGGTACCGAGTGGTACATGGATGCCTACACCATTCCCGGACAGGACTTCCGCATGTTGATGCCGGAAGAATTTGCCAAGGCGATCAACGACGGCGCGTTTTCTGTCAATGACCCGCGTTTTGACGTCTACCTCGACTTGACCAAGCAGTTCACCGATAGCTGCGCAATGTCCGGGTTTGCCGGTGGCGTCACGCTGGATGACGTGCAGCGTCTGTTTGTTGAAGGGCGCGTGGCGATGGCTTGGCTGCTGTCGAATTCCGCCGTCGCGCTGGAACGAGATGTGCAGTTCGATTACGGTTTGGCGTACTTCCCGCCGGTGACCGAGGCTGACGGCAATCCGTTCGACGTGAATGGCGAGTCTTCGTACCGCGTTGGCGGACCCAGCTCCTCGGGACAGTACGGCATCACGCAGGCGACTGCCGACGCCGGGCTGCTCGAAGAAGCTGTCGACTTCCTGATGTACTGGACTGCGCCGCAGACCTTCCAGCGGGTCTATGATTCGTGGCCCAACTACGTGCCAGTCGTCAATGGCATGGCGCCTTCGGAGATTTCGCAGCGCTTCCAGTTTGTCGTCGGAATGCCGGAACGATTGATCGGTGACCCGCAGGGACGCTTGACCCCGCAGCTTGGCACCGAGCACAACCGCCTGTTCCAGCAGTTCATGCTCGGGGAAATATCGGCTGACGAACTGAAGGCTCAGTATCAACCGCTGCTCGAACAGGCAGTCGATGACATGTGCCGTGATCAGGCGGATCAGTGGGAATGGTGCGGCGCGTAGGCGCTGCAACCGCCGCAAGCTACCGGATTGTCTCGTAACGCAGGGGCGGAGTGCGCTCCACCCCTGCAAAACCTTGTACGGTCACTTCTATAATCCCGGTTGAACTCTTGGTTTTAGGTGGTAATCCATGCAAACTCCAGTGCCCGCCGCAGTTGTGTCTGGCAGCGCTGCTCCGCGAGCCAGAGAATCGCGAATCGACTGGACAAAACTAGCGCCTTATTTGTTTCTGATTCCGGCATTTCTGCTGCTCATTTTCCTACGCTACATTCCAGCGGTTTCGGCAATTCTCTACTCGTTCACTGACTGGAGTGGCATGCGTACACCCGAATACATCGGGCTTCAGAATTACACCGAGTTATTTCAGGATCGGCTGTTTCTTGCCTCGCTCAGCAATATCGCACTTTACACGGTCGTTCACACGGCACTCGTGCTGGTGATGGCGTTTTTCGCTGCCGAGTTGGTCTTCAGCCTGCGCAGCCGAATGATGCAGACGATCTGGCAGATCATCTTTGTGATCCCACTGGTCGTCCCTCAAACCGTCACCTATCTGGTCTGGGGCTTCGTCTTCAATCCGCAAAGCGGCTTGCTCAACAATTTTCTGGCGAGCGTCGGTCTTGCGCATCTACAGCAGCCGTGGCTCGGGCAGTCGAGCACAGCCTTATGGTCGCTGATGTTCATTCGCTTTCCGTTCGTCGCCAGCTTTCCGTTTCTGGTATTCGTCTCATCGCTGCAAGGGCTGCCGTCGGAAATTTTCGACGCTGCCAAGATCGACGGCTGTAACACGTGGCGGCGTATCCTGTCTATCGACATCCCTCTGCTGCGCGGCGCGCTGGCGCTGACGATCATCCTGCAAGTGCTCGAAGGCATTCAACTGCTGACGCCGCAGCTCGTCCTCACCGGCGGCGGTCCCGGCACGTCGACTGAATCGCCCGCCAACATCCTCTATCGTTCTGCCTTCCGCTACGGCGATTTCGGCTATGCGACCGCGGTCGGCGTCATCATGCTGCTGATCGGGCTGGTCTTCAGCTACTTCTCCATTCGTCTGCGTTACCGAGGAGCGGTCGATGTCAATATCTAGAGCCATTCGACGACATGGACTGGTTCAACAGGCGGTGCTGGCGTTCTTGGCGCTGCTGACGATATACCCGCTCTATTTCATGGTGATGACGTCGCTGAAGGATAATGAGCAGTTCTTTCGCGAGTTCTGGTCACCGGCAGTGCCATTCCACTTTGAGAACTATACGCGCATCTTCTCCCGCGTGATGGGCTTCATCGGCAACAGCGTGCTCTACTCACTGCCGACGCTGATACTGGTTTGCGCGCTGGCACTGCTGACAGGCTATGCCTTCGCGCGCTACCGCTTCAGAGGGCGCGAGGCGTTGTTTCTGGCGATGCTGTCGCTGATGATGCTGCCCGGCATCCTCACGCTGATCCCGCTGTTCGTGCAGATGCGCGACTGGCGCTGGCTCGGCACCGCGCACGGCGTCATTTTGCCGTGGACATCGTTCCAGATCGTCTTCGCCACTTTTGTGATGCGCGTGTATTTCGAAAAGCTGCCGAAAGAGGTGTTCGAGGCGGCGCGGCTGGACGGTGCAGGTGAGCTGACGCTGCTGCTGCGCATTGCCGCTCCGCTGGCGCTGCCGGGCTTGGGCACAATCGCCATTCTCAATCTGTTGTTTACGTGGAACGACATCATCTGGCCCCTTGTCTCGGTGTTCGACCGAAACGCGCTGCCGATTGCGGCGGGCATGCTGTCGTTCAGGAGCGACTTTCAAACCCAGTATGGTCCTTTGTTCGCAGGGTATACGCTCGCTAGTATTCCCTTGATCATCGTCTTCGCCTTCACGATTCGCAAGTTCATTCGAGGACTTGAGGGCGGGCTGGCGCTTTAGCTTCTTCACTTCGGGATCGCTTCTTGCGGTCTACTCTGTTTGCAAAACGAGGAGTCTTTCGTGGAACCACGTGCAGCGCTGCATGCTGTTCGCTTGAAGTGTGAGTATCTGGAAAATCCGCTTGGCATTGATGCACGTCAGCCGCGCTTGAGCTGGCAGCTTGAATCGGATCGGCGCGATCAAAAACAGGCGGCGTATCAAATCCTTGTCGCGTCAAGCGCTGAAGTTCTCGCCGGGGATCGCGGCGATCTGTGGGACAGCCAGAAGGTTGAAACGAGCAATTCGCTGCACATCCTTTACGAGGGAGTGCCGCTGAAGTCGGGGCAGCGCTGTTACTGGAAGGTGCGTGTCTGGGATCAAGCTGGGGCTGCATCTCCGTATACTGAGCCCGCCGAGTGGACGATGGGACTGCTTGACGAGGCGGATTGGGTGGGGCAGTGGATCACCGTCGATACGGGCGCGCCCGGTGACATGGACATGAAGCCAAGTCCGTATCTGCGGCGCGGGTTCAGCATCGACCGACCTGTCCGGCGCGCGACGCTCTATGCCACTGCGCGAGGGCTGTATCAGCTTTACCTGAACGGCACTCGGGTCGGCGATGCCGCGCTTGCGCCTGATTGGACGGATTACCGCAAGCGCATTTTGTATCAAACCTACGATGTGACCACCTTCGTCCAAACGGGGAACAATGCGCTCGGCGCGATGCTTGGCGACGGTTGGTACTGCGGCTACGTCGGCAATAAGGGCGGGCGTCAGTTCTATGGCGAGCGACCCTCGTTCCTGATGCAGATGCACGTTGAGTACGAAGATGGCAGTACGGCGGTAATCAGCACGGACGGCGAATGGAAGGGGACTGCCGGCGCCATTATTCACTCCGATTTGCTCATGGGTGAAACATACGACGCGCGTCTGGAAATGCCGGGCTGGAACCAGCCGGGATACGACGATTCGCAATGGCTGCCTGTCGAGATCGAGGACGTCGAGCCGGTGAAGCTAGAAGCACTCAAC
>JAEVZT010000437.1 GCA_023392115.1 Chloroflexota bacterium | reverse complement strand
ATCACCGCCACCAGCGCCAGATGATCGGACAGGCGGCGCAGGGCGTCGCGGCGGCGCGGCATCACGTAAGCTGCGTCGGGCGTCGGCGCGATTGGGCTGATCGTGCCGTCGACGTCGGTGATCAAGCCGCGACGGCGCGCGCTCACAAACGGGCGCAGCAGATCGTGTAGGTTCTTTTCAGGTTGTGTCATGCCCCGTTTTTACCACATCAGGCTGGAATCGCGTAACCTATCGTCAGACCCTCAAAGGGTCTGGCAATCGAAAAAAGCCCCGTGAACGGGGCTGAACAGCCGACTTCAGTCGGCTTACAAACGCTTGGTGCAGCCGGTGGCTTTGAGCCACCGGCGTATCGAACCGTGTCGCTGGTCTCACCCCTCGCTCGTCGGCACGATCGGCGCGGGAGTGACGGCGGCGGGCGGCGTGCCGGTTTCAGGTGACGGCGACGCGGTAATGATCAGGAAGATACTGCCCTGCGTTTCGCCGGGAGCGGGAGTCGGGCGCGCGCCGATGCTGTCGATGAAGCGGTTGATGTCGCTGTTGACCGCCAGCCGGACGAGCGTTTCCATCTGGCTGAGCAGCAGCGCCGCCTGAAGCTGTCCAAGTTCGCCGTTTGCCGCCGCCGCGCGGATGATCGGGCGCACCGCCTCGGCGACGCCGTCGATCACGCGCTCAAGGTCGCCGTTGTACTCGCGGACAATCTGCGCCAGCGGCTGACCGGAGTCGAGCGCGCGCGAGATCGTCACGTCGTCCGCCTCGATCTCGGCGCTGAGCACGTCGCGCACGGCGAGATAGATTTCGGCGGCGCGGTTGACGGGCGTCGGCTCGATGGTCGCTTCGGGCGTGACTTCGCCGGTCGCTTCTGCGGTTGCCTGCGCCACCGGTGTTGGCGTCGGGACGATGTCGGCGATGGCGAGATACGCGGCGGCGAGCGGAATCAAGAGGCTGAACGCGGCAATCAGCACGCCGCCGATCAACCCGAATAGCCAGCGCCCGCGCGTTGTCTCCCGGCGCAGGCGGTTGACCAGCAGCGCGATCAGGCTGATCAGCGCCAGCGCGCCGCCAAGCAGCAGCGCCAGCGTGTCGATCGGTGGATCGGACACTGCGCCCGCGTGGTTAACGATCAGCGCCGCGACCGACGCGACGATCGCCAACAGGATCAGCGCCGCCTGTAGAGTCCCTGTTGTCGGGCGGCTCGCGCCCGGTCTGAGCAAATTTGTGAGGAGAAAGAGGGCGGCGAAGACTGCGCCCGCCGCGAGCAGGAGAAGGCTCACATACACCTCGAAGATTGGCTGCACATGCTTATTGTAGCGCCGAGTCAGCGGCAGAAATAGAAACGCCCCTCAAACGTTGTTATAATCCGGCGAATTTCGTCTGAGATGAAGTATTAGGAGAAACCACCTTGTCGTCCGATCTAGCTACCCTCGCCATCAACACGATCCGCACACTCTCGATTGACGCCGTGCAGA
Organism: Chloroflexota bacterium; assembly: GCA_023392115.1. Taxonomy (GTDB): domain Bacteria; phylum Chloroflexota; class Anaerolineae; order Aggregatilineales; family Phototrophicaceae; genus Flexifilum. The sequence goes on along the minus strand of JAEVZT010000437.1, from coordinate 3,316 downwards.
AAGCCAACAGCGGGCATCCCGGCTTGCCGATGGGCGCCGCGCCGATGGCATACACCCTGTGGGCGCGTCACCTGCGCCACAACCCGCGCAGCCCGAAATGGGCGAACCGCGACCGCTTCGTCTTGAGCGCCGGTCACGGCTCTATGCTCATCTACTCGCTGCTCTACCTGACCGGCTATGACCTGTCGCTCGACGAGATCAAGAACTTCCGCCAGTGGGGCAGCATCACGCCGGGGCATCCCGAATACCACGTCACGCCCGGCATCGAGACGACGACCGGACCGCTGGGGCAGGGCGCGGCGAACGCCGTCGGCTTCGCGCTTGCAGAAGCCTTCCTCGCCTCGCACTTCAACCGTCCCGGTCACGAGATCGTCAACCACTACACCTACGCGCTCGTCAGCGATGGCGACCTGATGGAAGGCGTCGTCGCTGAAGCGGCGTCGCTCGCCGGGACGTGGGGATTGGGTAAGCTGATCTACCTATACGACAACAACGGCATCACGCTTGACGGCAAGACCGACATGATCTTCACCGAAGACGTCGCCGCGCGCTTCCGTTCGTATGGCTGGCACACGCAGACCGTCGAGGACGGCAACGATATCGAGGCGATCGACCGGGCGATTCAGGCGGCGCAAGCCGTGACCGACCAGCCGTCGCTGATCTCGATCCGCACGATCATCGGCTATGGCAGCCCGAACAAGTCGAACACGAGCGACGCGCACGGTTCGCCGCTCGGCAAAGATGAAATCAAGCTCGTTAAGGAATATTACGGCTGGCCGCAGGAAGACTTCTACATCCCCGGCGAGGCGCTCGAACACTTCCGCGAAGCGGTTGAGCGCGGCGCGAAGCTCGAGCAGGAATGGAACGAACGCCTCAACGCCTACCGCGCCGAGTTCCCCGAACTGGCAGCGGAATGGGATCGCGCGCAGGCGGGCGAACTTCCCATCGGATGGGATCAGGAAATCCCGAAGTTCACGCCCGAAAAGAAGCTCGCCACACGCAACGCTTCCGGCACGGTCTTGAACGCCTTCGCCAAGCACATCCCGACGATGATCGGCGGCGACGCCGACCTCGCCGGCAGCACCAAGACGCTGATCAAGGGCGAGGAAAATACGTGGCAGGGCAAGCCCGGCGCGCGTAACGTCCGCTTCGGCGTGCGCGAGCACGGCATGGGCGCGATCGTCAACGGCTTGTCACTGCACGGCGGCATCATCAAGCCGTACAGCGCGACCTTCCTGACCTTCAGCGACTACATGCGCCCAACAATTCGCCTCGGCGCGTTGATGAAGACGCCGACGGTTTACGTCTTCACGCATGACAGCATCGGCTTGGGGGAAGATGGTCCGACGCACCAGCCGGTCGAACACACGATGGCGCTGCGGCTGATCCCCGGCTTGTACACCTTCCGCCCCGCCGACGCCAATGAAACGGCGGGCGCGTGGCGTCAGGCGATGCTGATGGAAGAACCGTGCGTGCTGATCTTCTCGCGGCAGGATCTGCCGGTGCTGACCGGCGACGCGATCGGCGGCATCGACGCGGTGCAGGCGGGCGTCGCGCGCGGTGGCTACATCCTCGCCGACAGCAGCGGCGGCAGCCCCGAGGTGATCCTGCTGTCGAGCGGCAGCGAAGTTCACATCGCTCATGACGCGTACAAGGCGCTGGCAGCCGAAGGCGTCAAGGCGCGGCTTGTCTCGCTGCCGTGCTGGGAACTGTTCGCCGACCAGCCTTACGAGTACCGGGAGTCGGTGCTGCCGTCGACGGTGACCGCGCGCGTCAGCATCGAAGCGGGCGTGACGCTCGGCTGGCAGAAGTTTGTCGGCGACAAGGGGATCGCCATCGGCGTCGACCGCTTCGGCGCGAGCGCTCCGTACCAGCGGATTTACGAGGAATACGGCTTGACGCCGCAGGCAGTCATCGACGCCGCCCATCAGGTGATGGGACGGTAAACACAGTTCTTGAGGGCGAGGCTGTTTACCTCGCCCTGACCGCATTTGGCGGCGCTTCCGATAAGAAACCGTACAAACCCGTGATAAACTTGAATGCGAACGAGGTTTGAGGTGATATGCCTATGGACGGGGTAAAGGTGACGTTTGAACTGCCTGCCGAACTGGTTGAGCGAGCGAAGGCGGTTGGGCTAGAGATCGAAGCAGAGCAAGAGAAGTTGATCGAATTGCTCGAGGCACAAATCCGCCGCCGCGAAGCCGCCACTGAACTTCGCGCATTTGCACGCGAGCTTCAATCGCTCCCTCCTGAAACGAAACCGTCGCCTGAAGAAATTGCTGCCGAAATCCGAGCATACTGGGCAAATCAGTCTGCTCATCCTTGAGCGTTATGAAAATATCCCGATAATCACTGCGTCTCAGTTCCTTGAACGGTTAGGGAAACTCCCATGAAAATCGCGCTGGCTTCGGATCACGCGGGCTATCCGCTAAAAGAGCATCTCGGCGACTTCCTCACCCGGCAGGGGCATGAGGTGATCGATCTGGGCGTCGATACGCCGGACGTTCCCAGTGACTACCCCGACGCGGCGCAGGCGATAAGCGACGCGGTGCTTGACGGACGCGCAGAACGCGGCATCCTCGCCTGTGGCAGCGGAGTCGGCGCGTGCATCGCCGCCAACAAAGTCCCCGGCATTTACGCCGGCATCTGTCACGACACCTACAGCGCGCATCAGGGCGTCGAGCACGACCGCATGAATGTCATGTGCGTCGGCGCGCGGATCGTCGGCGTGGCGCTGGCGGAAGAACTGGCGACCGCGTTCATCAACGCGCAGCCGAGCAGCGAAGAACGGCACGTCCGCCGCTTCGCAAAACTCCTCACGATTGAGGGGCGCGCTCGTCAGGAATAACGAAAAAGCGGCAGGAACGGCTGTGCATCCGGTACAATCGTGCCGAAGATGGTCTGACGAGGAGCTAGAGGAAATGGCAGGTAATCCCCCCGTAGATGTCCAGCAGTACGGACAAAGCATCTGGTACGACAATATCCGCCGCAGCCTGATCGAAAGCGGCGAGCTTCAGCGCATGATCGACGAGGACGGCGTGTTGGGCGTCACGTCCAACCCGACGATCTTCCAGAAGGCGATCGGCGACTCGGCTGATTACGACGTCGCGCTCGCATCCCTGCTCAACCTCGACCCCTACGCGATCTTCGAGTCGCTGGCGATTGAAGATATTCAGCGCGCGCTCGACCTGTTCCGCCCGGTCTACGACGCGACCGGCGGGCGTGACGGCTACGTCAGCCTTGAAGTCTCGCCGCTGATCGCCCACGACACGGCGTCAACCGCCAGCGAAGCCAAGCGCCTGTTTGAAGCCGTCAA
>JAEVZT010000482.1 GCA_023392115.1 Chloroflexota bacterium | reverse complement strand
ATCGCCAGCCTCGACCAGAGCCTGAAGCGCATGGGGTTGGATTACGTCGACATCTTCTACAGCCACCGCCCCGACCCGGATACGCCGCTCGAAGAGACGATGATGGCGCTCGATCAGGTGGTGCGGCAGGGGAAAGCGCTCTACGTCGGCATTTCCAACTACAGCGCCGAACAGACGCGCGAGGCGTCACGCATTTTGCGCGAACTGGGGACGCCGTGCCTGATCCACCAGCCGCGCTATCACATGTTCGACCGCTGGATTGAGCCGGAATTGCTCGACGTGCTGGACGAGGAAGGGATCGGCTGTATCGTCTTTTCGCCGCTGGCGCAGGGGCTGCTGACGGACCGCTATCTGTCGCACAACATTCCGGAAGGCTCGCGCGCGTCGAAGGCGCACGGTTTCCTCAAGCCGGATCACGTCACCGACGAGAAGCTGGCGAAGGTCGAGAAGCTGAACCAGATCGCCGCGGCTCGTGGTCAGTCGATGGCACAGATGGCACTGGCGTGGGTGCTGCGTCACCCCGGCATGACCTCGGCGCTGATCGGCGCGAGCAGCGTCAAGCAGATCGAGGATAACGTCGCCGCTCTCAACAACCTCGCCTTCTCGCAAGAAGAACTCGACGCGATCGAGGGTATTCTGGCGGGGTAGCAGCAGAGTCTGCGCGTATGACGCGGACAAGGACGCTCGCAAGGCGTCCTTTTTTGCTTCTCCCGACTTCATCTATCTGAAGTACAAAGGCGCTGTTGTCCGCTATCCTGAAGATGCAGACGACTTGACGGCGACCCGCCGCCCAAGTCGTGGAAGTCAGTAACTCAGGAGAGGACTCATGACCCAACTTGATGTGCGCACGATTCTACCGCGCGACCGCCACCCGATGATCTTCAACACCTTCGACAACCTGAAGCCGGGCGAGTCGTTCGAACTTGTCAACGATCACGCGCCAAAACCCCTGTACTACCAGTTCCTGCACGAGCGCGACGGGTTGTTCACGTGGGAATACCTCGAAGAAGGACCTGACACGTGGCGCGTTCGCATCACGCGGACGGAAGCGTAACGTTTGCTCGAATGTGAGGGCGCAAGCCTCGGGGGAAATCCCTCGAGGCTTTTTGATCCCCGGAAATTTGCATAAAGCAGGGGTTCTCCATACTATGGGATGGATATTCGCGCCGGTAGCCAGCCAATCATCGTGTGCAGTCTGCGTCTTCCCTGCACTGAAAGAAATCATGAATCGTAATCGACCAGCTTCTCGCAGCATCCGCCGGTTGTCTCGTAGAAACGCCTTTCAACCCACCCCTTACGCGCTCTGGTTCGCCCTGTTGATCGTGCTCGTGCTGTCGGCGTGCGGCGGACTTGGCGGCGAGCCGCGCATCGTCGCCACGCTGCCGCCACAGGTACAATCGCCGACCGCCGCCCCGCCGGTCGATCAACCTGAACTAATGCGCGGCGCGGCGATCTTTGCCGAAAACTGCACGCGCTGTCATGGCGAAGGTGGGCGCGGCGACGGTGAACTGGCGCTCACCGGGCAGCTTCCCACGCCCCCGCGCGACTTCACCGATCCTGCCACGACCCGCGACCAGACGGTCGCCGCGTGGTTCGAGGTCATCACCAACGGGCGGCTTGAAACGCTGATGCCGCCATGGCGCGACAGCCTGTCGGAAAGCGACCGCTGGGCGGTCGCCATGTACAGCTACACCCTGAGCTACCAGCCCGATCAGCTGGCACAGGGCGAGGCGGTCTGGGGAGCGAACTGCGCCGCCTGTCACGGCGAAATGGGCGCGGGCGATGGAGCGCGCGCGGCAGAGTTTGAAACCGTCACTGATTTGACTCAACTCGCCGCTCTCGTCGACGCCAGCGATGCGGCGATCGTCGACATGCTGACAAACGCCGATGACGGCGACCCACACGCCTTTGGCGACGCGCTCGATGAAGCGGAGCGCTGGGCGGTCGTCGCCTTCGCGCGCACGCTGTCGCTCGACAACACCGAAGTCATCGAATCGGACGCGCCCGCCGAAACGGCAACGGCGGAAGCCGAAGTTGCCGACGCGCCACAAGCGCAAGGCGCGGTACGCGGGCAGGTGGTCAACGGCACGCTCGGCAGCGCCGTTATGACCGGTCTGAACGTCACGCTGCGCATTTTCGACAGCGCCTTGAATCAGGAAACGTACGAGACGACGGTCAGCGCCGACGGCAGTTTCAGCTTTGAGTATGTGTCAATTAGCCCCGACCGCGCCTACATCGCAACAACCCTGTATCAAGACCGCACCTTCAGCAGCGACATGGTCAGCGGCGATCCAACGGCGGGCGCGCTCGAACTGCCGATCACCGTCTATGAAACGACAAACGACCCGTCGGTCATCTCGATCAACAGCTTCGTCGCGCAGATCGTCGAGGCGGACGGCAGCCTGCAAGTCGCGCAGCTTGTCCGCTTCAGCAACGCGTCGAACACCATTTTTTCGCTTGACGACACCATCGAGGGCGACCGGCATCCGTCGGTCAGCGTGCCCCTGCCGGAAGGCGCGGAGA
>JAEVZT010000475.1 GCA_023392115.1 Chloroflexota bacterium | reverse complement strand
GTGGAAGCGACGACCGGCGCGGCGCTGACGCCGGAGCAGCGGATAGCGCTGGGCGCGCGGCTCGGCGAGAAGGCGGGCGAGATCGGCGTGAAGGCGGCAACGGGCGGGCTGATTCCGCACAGCCGTGTCAGCGGGTTCAGCGCGATCAGCGACGTGCGCGACCTGCGCTATCACCACCTGAAGGCGCAGGACTTGGTGTTCGGGCTGCACATCCTGAACGCGGCGCACCGCAGCGGCTTGAGCGAAAGGGGCGCATCGGATGGCTTTCGACGGGCGGCGGCAGACAAGGCGCTGCGCGCGGCGGAGTACGGGAACGGCGGCTATGGCGACGGCTACGCCGTCAAGGCGGCGATCAAGGCGGACGAAGTGTTCGCGTCGAACCTTGAGAACAACGGGCAAAGCTGGATCGGCGTGGCGTATGAAACCCAGCTCTGGGAAAGCGTGCGCGAAGCGCCGATCTACCGGGCGCTGATCGACATGGGCGTGATGGAAGTTGAAATCCCGCGCGGCTTCAACTCGATCACGATCCCGACTGAAGGGACAGACCCGACGTTCTACAGCCTCGCCGAGCTGAACGACGAGACGAGCGACGAACGACTGCCGGTCACGGGCAAGTCGAGCAACCTGACGGCGGCGCGGCGGGTGCTGACGCCGGGGTTCATCGGCGCGCGGGTGTCGTTCAGCGACGTGATGGAAGAGGACAGCCTGATCCCGGTGCTGTCGTTCCTGCGTCAGAAGATGGAAACGCGCGGTCAGGAGATCGTCGAGTACCTGATGATCAACGGCGACGGCGAAACCGGCGACACGAACATCAACTACAACGGCGCGGCGGTGGCGGGACTGATCGACAGCAAGGGGCGCGGTCCGGTTTACACGGCGATTGACGGCTTCCTCAAGCAGGCGCTGGTGACGACGGCGGCGCTGTCGCGCAAGGGCGACGACTTCGACGAAACCGACTTTCTGGAGACGATCAAGCTGCTGCCGGCGGCGCAGCAGGTGGCGCTCGAACGGATGGCGTTCCTGCTCGACCCGGCAACGCATCTGGCGGCGCTCAACATTCAGGCGGTCAAGACGCGCGACACCTTCCACCCGGCGACAATCGAGAACGGGCGGCTGTTAAGGATGTACGGCGTGCGCGTCTTCCGCAGCGGGCAGATGGCGCTGGCGGGGGCTGACGGCAAGATCGCCTACAACGCCGCCGGGACGAAGGGGCGGCTGCTGCTCGTGCGACCGGATCAGTGGGCGATCGGGCGCAAGCGCGACATGCGTACCGAAGTGGCGCGCGACATCGACGCGCAGGCGACGGTCGTCGTCACCACCATGCGCTTCGGCATGACCTCGCGCTCGGCGACCGGCGGCGTGGCGCTGACGTACAACCTGACGGTTTGAAGCGTGCTAGGCGCTTTTCCACCCCTCAACCCCCAACCCCTTCTCCCACGCAAGCGGGGAGAAGGGGAGCAAGCCGTGTTCTTGTCCCTCTCCCCGCTTGCGTGGGAGAGGGACGGCTTGCGGAGCAAGCAGGGTGAGGGGCATGAGCAGGTGCAGAAAACCATAAGAGGCTTTAGGCGAAAGGAGCTGTGAATGCGCTATACGCCGTGGCTGACGACGCTCGACGACGTGCGCGCGCACCGCCGGCTCGGGGCATCGGAGACGAGCGATGACGAACTGCTCAAGCGGCTGATCGGCGCGGCGTCGGCGGAATTCGCGCGGCAGATCGGGCGCGTGCCGATGCCGTACCGGGCGACGCGGCGCTATGACGCCGATGGGGCGAACGTCACGCCGTACACGCTCGATCTTGACGCGGATTTGCTCGAATTGACGGCACTGACGAACGGCGACGGCTCGGCGATCGGGCTGGAACAGGTCGCACTGCGCCCCACGAACGAGTATCCCAAGTGGCGGATCGCGCTCAAGCAGGGCGCGGGCGTCACCTTCACCTACGGCGGCGATCCACAGGAAGCGATCGCCGTCGAGGGCTGGTGGGGCTACGTACCGCACTACGACTCGGCGTGGCGGGTATGCGATGCGGTCGGCGGTGATGGGCTGGCGGCGGACGGCGGGACGCTCGTCGCCAGCGCGGTCGGCTTCGAGATCGGGCATTACCTGCGCCTGAATGATGAGATCGTGCAGGTCATCGACAGGAACGAGGCGACGCTGGAAGTCACGCGCGGGGAACTGGGGACGACGCGCGCCGATCATGCGGCGGGGACGGCGATCTACGTCTTCGAGCCGCTCCCCGACATCCGCGCTGTCGTCCGCGAGATGGTCACTTACAGCTACAAGGCGATCGACCGGATTGGCGGGCGGGTGCAGGTCTACGACAGCGGCAGGATGACGGTTGACGAACTCGATCCGCTGGTGCGACGGGCTGTCCACGACCACGCGCGCAAGGCGATGGTGGTGATCCGATGAGCGCGACGGTTGCGGCGATTCAAGACCGGCTGCACGCGATCAACGGGGCGATCGACGGCGTGAAGGCGCGGCGGACGTTCCCGCAGCGGCTTGACCCGGCGGGGCTGCCGGCGCTGATCGCCCTGCCCGGTGCGGCGGAGCGCTACACGGCGCGCATAGGCACGGGCGGCGATCAGCAGACGCGGCTGTTCCGGCTACTGCTGATCGTCACGGCGTGGGCGGCGGGCGTGCCGACCGAGAGCGCCCAGCGCAAAACCGAAGCGCTGATCGACGCGGTGGCGGACGTCTACCAGTGTCGTCCGCGCCTTGAACTCGACGGAGCGCCGCTGGAGGGCGTGGTGAGCGCCGAACTGCTCGAAGACAGCGGCATCACCGTGTTGGGCGATCACGCGGCAGTCGAGTTCCTGCTGGCGGTGACGTATGTGGGGTAGAAGTGCTGCCCCTCAACCCCCCAACCCCCTTCTCCCACGTAAACGGGGAGAAGGGGGAGCAAAAGCCCCTCTCCCCGCTTGCGTGGGAG